>CAZTGQ010000001.1:0-5403 GCA_964613345.1 uncultured Acidaminococcales bacterium
AAGACAAACGGACCCCCAGGTAAAGCCTAAAATAATATTACAGGCAAGTCCCGGAATATCCTTAAGGGTTCCTTGATACAAAAAATAAATAGGACAGGAAATATAGGTGCACCACATAACCGGGTGAGCTAGAGGCAGTGCCGAGTATATCACAGCGTAAATTACGGAGATTACGGCGATAAAAAAGCACCACCAAAGATTAACCTTCATTTCTTTGGACATAGTACCATCTCCCTCTTATAATTTTCCTCCTACCCCCGTGTTCTTCCCCTTTTCCTTCTGTTCAGTTTAGCACATCCATGCAAATAAAAACAGACTATCTGAATATAGTCTGTTTTTATTTCATATTTTAACTTTGGTAAATAAAGTAAATAATTTAATATCAATAAGTCAAAATTTCCGGGTCTCCCTCTGTAATGAGCAAGGTATGTTCCCATTGAGCTGACGGTTTTCCATCCTCGGTAATAGCAGTCCAATTATTGGCAGCGTCCACGAAAAGATCGGCACGCCCCATATTAATCATGGGTTCAATGGTAATTACCATACCCGGTACCAAAAGCATACCGGTTTTCCTTTTGCCATAATGAGGAATGAAGGGCTCCTCATGCATAGCTAAACCAACTCCATGCCCGCCAAATTCTCTCACCACGGCATAGCCATGCTTATGAGCAAAGCTAGCAATAGTCGCGCCAATATCACCTACACAGCTCCAACCGGTAGCAGCTGCTACACCTCGGCGCAGACATTCTCTAGTCACACCTACCAGAGTTTTCTTCGGCATAGGCACATTGCCCAGCATAAACATTCTAGAGGCATCCCCATAATATCCCTTATAAATAGTAGTCACATCCACGTTAATAATATCACCACTTTTTAAAACCACACTGGAATCAGGAATGCCGTGGCAGACCTCTTCATTTACCGAGGTGCAGACACTTTTAGGAAAGCCCTCATAATTTAAAGGTGCAGGAATTGCTCCCTGGGCAAGGGTATATTCATGGACGATAGTATTAATATCCTCCGTAGTCATACCCACCTTAATATATTTTTCCACTTCATCTAAGACAGCCGTATTAATTCTACTGGCCTCTCTAATTCCGGCAATTTGCTCCGGGGTTTTAATTAATTCCGGGGTAGGGACCTCATAACCCTTAGCCGCATATTCCGCAATTTTACTTTCCAATTCATCTTTTGACAACATATTAATCATTTCCTTTTATTTTAATGTTCTTTTAACCGTTTATTTGGTATAATTGCCATAGCTTAAGTATTATAGCACAATTTGACCCATGAGAGGCGATAAAAAATAATGAAATTACTTTTAAATATTATTCGTGGTTTTGCCATGGCCCTGGCCGATAGTGTACCAGGTGTATCCGGTGGCACAGTAGCTTTTGTTTTAGGTTTTTATGATGAATTTATAGGCTCTTTGTATGCCATAACCCATGAAGGAATGCAGGCTAAAAAAGAAGCTTTAATTTTTCTAGGCAAGCTGGGCATAGGCTGGGTCATTGGTATGGGCTCCTCCGTGCTGGTGCTTTCCCAATTATTTACCAGCCAAATTTATGCTCTCAGCTCCCTCTTTTTAGGACTTTCCATTTTCTCTCTACCCATTATTATCAAGGAAGAAAAGGATGTATTAGTAGGTAAGTATGGCAATTTGCTTTTCACTATTTTAGGTATCGCCCTAGTACTTATTATCACCTATCTCAATCCCAGTGGAGGTAAAGGAACCGATGTGAATATTGCAGCCTTGACCCCAGGTCTGGGACTATATATTTTCTTGGCTGCTATGATTGCTATTTGTGCCATGGTACTGCCCGGTATTTCTGGCTCCACCTTACTTCTGATTTTTGGACTTTATGTTCCTATTATCAATGCTATTAAAGAATTTTTACATTTTAATTTAGCCTATGTTCCGGTTCTAGGCATTTTCGGCTTTGGTATCATGGCCGGCATTTTAGGTATTATCAACCTAGTGAAGCGTTCCTTAACCCAGCATCGTAGTGCCACCGTTTATTTTATTATGGGATTAATGCTAGGTTCCCTCTACGCTATTGTTATGGGACCTACCTCCTTAAAGGAGCCACAGGCTGCTATGACCTGGTCCACCTTTAGTCCGCTTTGCTTCCTTTTAGGAGGCGTTATTTTGGGAGGCTTAACCTCCTTTAAAGCATATGCAGAAAAAAAAATTCAAGCCTAGGGAGGGCATATTATGTACAGATTTGTTAATGATTACAGCGAGGGAGCTCATCCCAATATTCTAGCTGCACTAACTGCTACCAACATGGAGCAAACTACAGGCTACGGTTTTGACGACCATTGCCTAAATGCCAAGGAATTGATTAAAAAGGCCTGTAAGAACAAAAAAATAGCAGTGGAATTTCTGGTAGGAGGTACCCAAACTAATCTGGTACTCATTTCTTCCCTGCTCCGACCACATGAAGGTGTCCTTGGCACTACTGCCAGTCATATCAACACCCATGAAGCAGGTGCCATTGAGCGTACCGGCCACAAGGTGCTCACCGTTCCCTCTCATGAGGGTAAAATGACCCTAGAAGATTTAAAAGCAGCTTTTCTAGGCTACAAAAATGATCCTAACAGACCTCACTGGGTAAAGCCTAAAATGGTCTACATCTCTCAGCCTACAGAGCTGGGAACTCTCTATACAAAGAAGGAATTAAAGGATATTTATTCCTACTGCCAAAAGCAAGGCCTATACCTCTTTGTTGACGGAGCACGTCTTGGTTATGGTCTGGCAGCAGCCCACAACGATATAACTCTTCCCTTTTTAGCCAATAACTGCGATGCCTTCTATATTGGCGGTACAAAATGTGGCGCTCTCTTAGGTGAAGCCTTAGTTCTTGTAAATCCCTCCTTCCAAGAGGATTTCTTCTCCCTCATGAAGCAAGCCGGAGCTGTCATGGCCAAAGGCAGAGTGGTGGGCATTCAATTTGAAGAATTATTTACTAATGAGCTTTACACAGAAATCTGTGCGCAAGGTATTTTAGCCGCGGAGCAAATTGCTACCGTCCTAAAAAAAGGTAAGTGCAAATTCTTAGCTAAACCGGAAACAAATCAGTTATTTCCAATTTTACCCAATCCGGTTTATAAACGCCTCTGCAAAAGCTTTGTTCTGGATTTATGCGGACCTACGGACAAGGATCATACCGCAGTGCGCATTTGCACTAGCTGGGCCACCTCTCAAGAGGCCGTGGATAAATTAGTTACTCTGCTCAAGGAATATAAATCACTTGCTTAAAAAGCGTCTCTAAAAATATTCAACTAAAATAAGAGAGGTAGAAAAGACTATAAGGTCTTTTCTACCTCTATCTTCATTGTAGAACCAATAGCTTTTGCTCTACCACAACTTACTTTTGAGGAATTAAAGTATTAACCCAGCTGCCAAAGGAACTGGGATTTCTGCTTTGCATATAAACCTTACCCGGACCTACAAAGCGGCAAACCAGACATTCACCTGAAGTAATACTACTCATCCAACCGGAAGCAGCCTTTTCTACACTGTATTTCATAGATTCTTCCCAAGCCACCAAATGACCTGTATCTACGATATATTCTTCGCCAACGGACAATTCCTTAGTATAAATGGCACCGAAGGTATTGAAGAAAACTTTGACACCATGCCTCCTCCAAAAAATATTCATCTCATTTTCCCTCTTTTAGTTAGTTTATGCTAATTTCTGCTTGACAGGTAGGTTAGTTAGTGCTAACATTCTAATGTAATAATGAGGTGAGGTGAGAACATGCCTTTAACAATGGCTCAACAAGGTGTTCCTCTAACTGTAGCAAGAGTAGGAGGCACCGCCAAGGTAAGACAATTTTTAGAAAACCTGGGAATCACCCTAGGGAGCTCCCTTACAGTGATTTCCATTACTACCAGTGGTCTGATTATTAATATACGGGAAACCCGTGTAGCCCTTAGTAGAGAAATGGCTAATAAAATTATAGTATAACAGGAGGACGTAAATGCTAACTTTAAAGGATGTACAACCTGGCAATACAGTTAGTGTGGTAAAACTTCACGGTGAAGGTGCCACACGCAAAAGAATTATGGACATGGGCATCACCAAGGGAGCTGGCATCAGCGTGCGCAAGGTTGCACCCTTAGGAGACCCTATTGAGGTGACTGTGCGTGGCTATGAGCTATCTCTACGCAAAGATGATGCTACCATGATTGAGGTAGCCTTATAAAACTATTCTAGAGCAATATTTTATAGCTTCACAATTAAATGTACCATATAGAAAGAAGGAGAAATATGACTTATAAAATAGCCCTTGCCGGCAATCCCAACGTAGGTAAAACAACTTTATTTAATGCCTTAACAGGTGCTAACCAATTCGTAGGCAATTGGCCAGGCGTTACTGTAGAAAAAAAGGAAGGCCAACTAAAGGGACATAAGGACATTGTAATTATGGATTTACCCGGTATTTATTCCCTCTCCCCCTACACCCTAGAGGAAGTAGTGGCGAGAAGCTATCTGATTACAGAAAGACCGGATGCAATTTTAAATATTATTGACGGTACCAATTTAGAACGCAATTTATACCTTACTACCCAGCTCACAGAATTAGGCATACCTGTAATAATCGCTCTCAATATGATTGATGTAGTAAGAAGCAAGGGAGACATTATTCATTTAGAAAAACTCTCCCAGGAGACCGGTTGCCCCATCGTAGAAATCTCCGCTCGTACCGGAGAGGGGGTTGCTGCTATTGGAGACAAAATAACAGACCTCCTAGGTCAAAAGGCACTTCCTCCTACTCACGCCTTCTCTCCCGTAGTAGAAACAGCTTTAAAGGCTATCAGTAGCTTAGCCAAGGACTTATTGCCAGTGGACCAAAAGCGGTGGTATACCATTAAGCTCTTTGAACGTGACATTAAAATTCAAGAAGCCCTACACATGTCTAAGGCACTTTTAGAAGACATAGAAAGTCACATTACTGCTGTAGAAGCAGCCTTTGATGACGATGCAGAAAGCATCATTACCAATGAAAGATATAACTATATTTCCAGTATCATTGAAGATTGCAATGTGAGAAAAAACGCCGGTCAACTAAGCACCTCCGACAAAATTGACCATATTGTCACCAATAGATTTTTAGCACTGCCTATTTTTGCTTTAGTCATGTTTCTGGTGTATTATGTATCTGTAACCACTGTAGGAACCATGGTAACTGACTGGACCAATGACACTCTTTTTGGGGAAATGATTATTCCCGGTGCTACCGCCTTTCTGGAGGGCGTAGACTGCGCTCCTTGGCTCCAAGGCCTCTTGGTAGACGGTATTATCAGCGGTGTAGGTGCTGTGCTGGGCTTTGTGCCTCAAATGTTTGTCCTGTTTACCTTTTTAGCCTTTCTAGAGGCTTGTGGCTATATGGCAC
>CAZTGQ010000001.1:5461-16173 GCA_964613345.1 uncultured Acidaminococcales bacterium
TCGCTTTTATTCTAGATAGAATCTTTCGGAAATTTGGTTTATCCGGTAAGTCCTTCATTCCCATGCTCATTGGTACCGGTTGTGGTGTTCCCGGAGTTATGGCTTCCCGTACTATCGAGAACGACCCTGACCGCAAAATGACCATTATGACCACTACCTTTATTCCCTGTAGTGCCAAGCTTCCTATTATTGCTTTAATCGCAGGTGCTATGTTTAATGGTGCCTGGTGGGTAGCACCCAGTGCCTATTTCGTAGGCATTGCTGCCATTATTATTTCCGGCATTATATTAAAGAAAACGGCTATGTTTGCCGGAGACCCTGCACCCTTTGTTATGGAGCTTCCAGCCTACCATATGCCCACCCTTATTAACATTTGGCATAGTGTCTGGGAGCGCGGTTCCAGCTTTGTAAAAAAAGCGGGCACAGTTATCCTACTCTCCACCATCTTTGTTTGGTTCACCTCCAGCTTCGGCTATGTGGAGGGAGAAGTAACCATGGTAGAAAATTTAGCTGATGGATTTTTGGCTAAGTTGGGTAATGCCATTGCTTGGATCTTCGCTCCCCTAGGCTGGGGTCAGTGGAAGGCTGCTGTAGCCTCCCTCACAGGTCTAGTTGCTAAAGAAAATGTAGTTGGTACCTTTGGTGTTCTCTATGGTATGGAAGAAGTCGCAGAAGACGGCGAAGAAATTTGGAGTGCTTTGCAACAGGATTTCACCATTATTTCTGCTTATTCCTTCCTAGTCTTTAATCTTCTCTGTGCTCCCTGCTTTGCGGCTATGGGTGCCATTAAACGAGAAATGAACAATGCTAAATGGACCGCCTTTGCTATTTTATACCAGTGTGGCTTTGCTTACTGCGTCGCCCTCATGGTTTATCAATTCGGTACCTTCTTTACCACCGGTGCTTTTGGTCTGGGAACTATTGCTGCCTGCGTAATATTTGCAGCAATGCTCTATTTCCTCACACGCCCCACTCCCTCAGAAGCATCTGTAGCAGTACTACGCAGTGTCAACACTGCAGAATAAGGAGGCAACATGGCAACTGTAATTATCGGCTTAATACTTCTACTAGTAGTGGTAACCATTGTACGTAAAATGTACAGGGACCATAAAGCAGGAAAGGGCAGTTGCGGTTGCGGCTGCGAAAATTGCGGTCACAAGAATAACTGTCACTAAGATAGCACTAAAAATGAAAAAGGGTGTTGCCATTACGGCAACACCCTTTTTTATTTATCCACGCAGAAGAAGGTGAATTCTCCTTCCGCTAAAACCTTTTGGTCCTCTTCCGTGAGAACCTGAGAGCGAACTATGGTAACAGTCCTCCCTCTTTTAATAAGACTAGCATGGGCAACTAAAGCTTTCGCCTCTCTACCATCTCTCAAATAACGGAAGTTGCTATCTAAGGTAACAAAGGTACTACCGGTAGCTCTGGCTAAAAGTCCGGCTGCACAATCTCCCATAAGAAAAAGCAGTCCTCCGTGAATGCCTCCCATGGCATTTAGTCCATCCTGATGCATTTCCACCCGCACGGTGGAGGCGCTGTCACTTAAAGCTGTAGCCTCAATATGGCTGTGAATCATAAATTGATTATGAGCATTGGCAAAAGCCAATTGTTCTGTATAGTTCATTTTCTGTCTCCCTCCTAATTGTCCTTAAATACTTCGTTAAGTGGTGGTACGATTTGCTTCTTGCGGGATAAGACCTTAGGCAAGAAGAAAACCCCTTCCTCATTCATAGCACCAAAGGCCTGAGTTAACATTTGAGCATGTCTACCGGCCCATAAAAGGCTAGTATTTTCTGCCATAATATCTGTCACCATGAGTAAAGCTAAATCAGCTTCCTCCTTGTCCACCATGGCTTGGAGAGCAGCCTTAAGCTCCGGCCATTTTTTCTTGGCATCCTCGCCGTCCATAACCATGACTTGAGCCACGGTAACCTTGCCCACAGAAAAATCAAATTCCTTGGCATCGGCATGGACTATTTCTTCAGGAGTTAAGCTATTTAAAGCGCTACCATGGCGTAAAATGTCCATGGCAAAGCTCTGCACATCTTCAATGCCTGCTATCTTAGCTAGCTTCGTAGCAGTATCCCTATCCTCCTGAGTAGCGGTAGGAGACTTAAAATATAAGGTATCAGAAATAATAGCAGAAAGTAACAGTCCTGCAATGGCGGTGGTCATAGGTACATCTCTATGCCAAGCTAGCTTGGCTACAATGGAGGCAGAGGATCCCACCGGATCCTGTCTGATAAAGACAGGTAAGCCTGTGGTCAAACCACCTAGTCTGTGATGGTCTACAATTTCCAAAATTTCTGCATTTTCAATTCCCTCTACAGCCTGACTTCTCTCGTTATGATCTACTAAAATAACCTCCTGCTTGCGGTATTTTAGCATACTGCTTTTATCCACTACGCCAACATATTTACCATGGTGGAGCACGGGGAAAACACTGGCTTCACTTTCATTCATTTGTTCGTGAACATCACTGACATAACTACTGGTTTTAAAGGTCAGACAATCCTTTTGCATGATATATTTAATCTGCATGCTTTGTTGAATAAGACGACAAGCATTATAAGTATTATAGGCAGTGCTAATAATAAGAGCATGCATTTTTTCTGCCAGCGCAATAACCTCAGGAGTTGGCTCTGTATCTAGAGTTAATATTAAACAAGCAATACCCACATCTAAGGCTGCGGTTTGAGCTTCAACTCTATCAGCGGTGAGCAAAATATCCCCCGGATTTAAGCCCTTGCACATGCTAATAGGTGTAGCTGCTCCGATATGCACCGTACCCTTAAATTTTTTATCTATAGAGCCACACCAAAGCTTCCCCTGCAGGACCTCCAAAATACTACCAAAATCTACCTCTGCATTAGCTAAATCACTAATGGTCAGCTCCTGATAATACTGCGAAGCTAAATCATGAACTGTCACAATACCCTCTAGGCTACCGCCCTCATCTACTACCGGCACAGCCTTGGGTCTATACTCAGCAAAGATTTTACCCACATCATGAAGAGTAGCAGTAGAATTAATAGTAGGCAATTGGACCAGCTTACTATCTCCCAGACGAGGATATAAATCATCAACTAGTTTAGGTGCATCCACATGAAAATATTCCAGCACATATTTGGTTTCCTGATTAATTCTGCCGGCTCTAGCCGCCACAGCATTAATTCCCAGCTTTTGCTTTAAGTAAGCATATCCTATCGCTGAACAAATAGAATCCGTATCCGGATTTTTATGACCAATTACTAAAATTTCCTTATCCATATCTTCCCTCTTCTTTCTACTTTTTCCTGGCTAAAATAATAACCGTACTAATAATGCACAACATTCCTATAATTTCTATCAAGCTTAATTTCACATGAAGCAATACCACTGCTAAAATAACAGAAGCTAGTGGTTCTACAGAAGACAACGCTCCAACCTCTGTAGAGGGTATATACTTGGTACTTTCCAAATAAAAAGAAAAGGCCAAAATGGAACCTAGCATAATTAAAATAGCTAAGGCTATCAAGGTTTCCCCATCCATAACACCAGTAAAGGGCCATGGATCTAAAACAAAATTAGACACCATTCCATTTAAAAGCATGCTCCAACCAATAACGATGGGTGAAGAATAGGTTCTGATAATTCGTCTAGGAGAAATTGTATAAACTGCTGCGGCAAAAGCAGAGGCAATCCCCCAGCTTAAGGCCTGAGGTGAAATAGCTAGGCTGTCTCCTCTGCCCTTAGTTACCAGCAGATAAGTACCCAGCATAGCCAGTCCCACCGCTAGTACTTCTGTTTTATCAGGACGCTTTCTACTTTTATAAAGAGTCCAGCCTAAAATTATAACCGGCATAAGATACTGAATCACCGTAGCCGTAGCCGCATTACTATATTCAATGGCTTTTAAATAACAATACTGTGAGGGTAACAAGCCTGCTACCGAGAAAAACAGAAGACTTTGCCTATCCTCCTTCTTGCGCCAAATCATCATTAAATCCGCCTTCTTGCCATAAGCATAGAGCAAAAAGAAAAGTCCGGAAATAATATTACGGCACATAAAAAGCCAAGGCGGAGTTAAATGTTTAAACTCAAAAAGGAACTGTACTGCAGTACCCGAGGCGCCCCACATACTGGCGCCAATTAAAATCATAACTATGCCCTTAGTGCGTAAATCCTTCATCGCTGCACCTCACCATAAATACTCATGAGCTTACGTGCTTGATGATAACCATCCAGAGCAGCACTCATAATACCACCGGCATAGCCTGCACCCTCCCCAGTGGGATAAAGTCCAGGAGAGGATATAGACTGACCATCTGCATTACGGACAATTCTTACCGGTGCAGAGCTCCTTGTTTCTACTCCTATTAAAAGGCCCTTCTCCCCAAAGCCAGGCAGCTTTTGTTCAAAAGCCTTAAGACCTGCTTGGAGAGTTTTCGTAACATAATCAGGTAAAACCTCAGCTAATTTACACGGCTCTAAGCCAGGTCTATAGGAGGGTGTGAAATTCACATCCAGACTGGGAGCCTGTCCTAGCATAAAGCTTTGACTGGTTTGAGCGGGAGCTCTGTAGCTACTACCTGCTGCCTGAAAGGCCAGCTGCTCGTAGCGCCGTTGAAAGGCTACGCCGCCTAAGGGTCCCTCTGGAAAATCCCTAGGCTCCACATTGACTAAAAGAGCGCTATTGGCCAGCTGAGAGTCCCTGGCATAAAGACTCATACCGTTAGTTACCACCCCACCTATCTCTGAAGCGGAGGCCACTACCTTGCCGCCAGGACACATGCAGAAGGAATAGGCCGTGCGTCCCGTAGTTTTATCGTGGTGAACTAAATTATAATCCGCCGCCCCAAGCTTAGGATGACGAGCAAAAGCACCATACTGAGCCCTATTAATCAGCTCCTGAGTATGCTCCACTCTCACGCCAATGGCAAAGGGCTTTGCCTCTAATTTCACCCTGCGAGCCACCAAGGCTTCATAAGTATCTCTGGCACTATGTCCGCAGGCCAAAATAACAGCTTCCGTAGGTATAGCTTCTCCCTTAGCCGTTACTACCCCAGTAAGACCTTGAGGCGAAAATTGAAAGTCAGTAACCTGTGTTTGATATTTAATAATTCCGCCATTTTTTTCGATAGCACTAATTAAGCCTGCCACCATTTGCCGCAAGCGATCGGTACCCACATGGGGTTTTTGCTCGTAAAGAATATTTTCAGGAGCTCCTGCCTTAACAAAAGCCTGCAAAATGTAATTCATAGCTCCATCATTAACTCTGGTAGTAAGCTTACCATCAGAAAAGGTTCCGGCACCTCCTGCCCCAAACTGCACATTGCTTTCAGGCAGAAATTTTCCCCCGGACCAAAAGGCTTCCACATCACGAACTCTCTCTGCCAAAGACTTGCCTCTTTCCAGCACTAGAGGACGATAGCCATGAAGGGCTAGTTCTAAAGCTGCCATTAAGCCTGCCGGCCCTAAGCCTATGACTACAGGCCTATGAGCAAGGACTTCACTGCCTTTTACCAAAGGCTCCTGCGCGTCCTCCTGCCAAGCTAAAAGCTGACCATCCGCTAGTAGCCTTTGCACGCGTGACTTATTTCCAGCTATCTCTAGCAAGAGATGATAAACCAGGCATACATTATTTTTGCGGCGAGCATCAATAGCTCGCCGCAAAATCTTTTTTATTTTTACTTGCTCCTTGGGAAGATGCAGCTTATGAGTAATAATCTCTTCTAGCTGCCGCTCATTGTCCAAACCAACTCTAATATTATTTATACGCGCTAACATAAATCTACTCCACTTTTTTCAACTTAATTTCTACTAAGACATTATGATTATCAGCTAAAACCTTCTCCGGTATTTGTAGCGGCACCTTAAGCTCCACGTCCCCGGTAAGTCTATCCAAAACTATGGGAGCAGTCTTAATATCCCCAATATGCCCTAAAAGCTTGGGCTCTGCTGTAAGCTTCACCTCACTGGGCAAAACACGAACGGAATCCACCTTAAAGCCAGCAGGCAAATCTCCGGATAAATCAGCATGAATAGGTACAGTATTAGTACCTAACTGTTTTAAAACCACCACCGCTACATGGACATTGGAGGGAGTTAGCTTGACATCATACATTTCCCGTCCATCCTTGCCTATGGCTACTACCGCAGCATCATCTTCAAAGTTGGCATTTTTATTACTAATATCCACTAAAACTACAACCTTACCTACTTCGGCAATTCTACTGCTGGCCCCTTGGATGGTAACACGTTTGGGTTCCAAATCCATTTTTCCCACAGTCACACCACTATCGGGCACGCCCATAATGCGAGGCTCTATGTCCATGGTTTTTGTGGCCAGCTCATCCACCTCTAGCTGCAAAAGTGCTGGACTAATTTCCACAACCTCTCCCACATTACTACGTGCGTTTACTGTGTAAGTATTTCTGCCCTTTACTGCATCCGTAAAATCCACAAAGGCTCTCATTTGCTCCTCAGTGAGATTAGCAATTTGCCCTCTAGCGCCATTCACCTTTACCTTCACAGTTTCCGGCAAATCATTGACGACCTTATCATCACTTAGATTAACTACACTCACCGGCACATTAAAGGTACGCACCGTCATAGGATTTTGTTCATTCATTACATACACCCATAAAATACAGGCAATAAACAACGCCATTGCTTTAGCCATCCAAGTATTACCTTGTTTTTGAGGGGTATTATTTTTCATCGTTATTCCCCTCCTTATTACCATTTTGAGAGGTATTATTACTTCTTAGCTTTAGAAGAATGCTGTCCTTCCAATTCAACATAGGCTGCTTCATAACAGGACGCAATAAATCCTTCACGTCGTGATGGGTTAAATATCTTTGAATACCGCCACCTCTAGCTAAAGAAATAGTTCCTGTTTCTTCGCTGACAATGAGAACCAAGGCATCAGTCTGCTCAGATAACCCAATAGCTGCTCTATGCCTTGTGCCCAGCTCCTGACTTAAATTGCGAGAATCCGTCAAGGGCAACAAGCATCCGGCTGCCACAATACGCTCGCCTCTAATAATCACTGCCCCATCATGCAAGGGTGTATTGGGAATAAAGATATTACCAAATAGTTCTGCTGTAATAAGGCCATCAATGGGAATACCTGTTTCTACATAGTCACTTAAACCGGTTTCTCTTTCTAAAACAATCAAGGCGCCAATCTTATGCCGACTTAAGTCGTCAGCAGCGTTGGCAATAGCCTCCAGCATATTTTCCACCTGAAGCTCATTTAAGAACATGCTTTTGCGAAATAGCTTGCCACGGCCGATTTGCTCTAAAGCTCTTCTTAGCTCCGGCTGAAAAACCACCGGTAGCGCAATCATAGTCATGGTCATAAATTTTTCTAAAAGCCAGTTAATAACATACAAATTCAGCCATTTACTCAGCAGCATAAAACCCAAAATAACTAAAAGACCCTTAACCAGGGATGCTGCCCTAGTATTTTTCAGAATTTGATATAATTTATTCAGGAAGAAGGCAACCACTAAAACATCCAATAAATCTAAAAGAGTAATTGTATGTACAACGCTTTGTACCTGTCCTAACACCTGCACACCTCCCAATATATACGGAAATTATTTTATCTTATTATTATACAAAATTTGAGGCTGCATTACTAGGTGTAAATCTTTATTCTTGTCCTGGTCTGCACCTCAATAGTCTAGTATTATGAAGCAGAACTAAGCTTCCAGCTTGACTTATCAAGTAGAAATGCTATAATTTTTTTAGGTATAAAATACTGCTTTTTGGCAAGGGAGCCCAGTCAGAAGACTGTGGCTTTTGTTTTATCCACTAAAGGAGGTTCTCACATGAATATTAAAGAATTAGTAGCCCCTCATTTTGAAGAATTAGTTAAATTGCGCCGTTATTTTCATGAGCATCCGGAACAAAGCGGCAAGGAGCTAGCTACCATAGCATATCTTGAGCAATATTTAAAGGAACTTAATTTAGTTCCTACGATAGTAGACGACGGCGGTATTTTCGCTGTACTAGACAGTGGCAAGCCAGGAAAAACTCTTTTACTCAGAGCTGACGTAGATGCTCTGCCGGTACCGGAAAGCAGCAGAAACTTAAAAGGAGCCAAGGCTTGCTGTTCTACAGTAGAAGGCTATTCCCATGCCTGCGGCCACGATTGTCATATGGCTATGAACATGGTAGCAGGTAAGATTCTCGCCCAGCATAAAGAGCTATGGCAGGGCAAAATTATCCTGTGCTTTGAACGGGGAGAAGAAATAGCTGGCAATATTAAAAATCTGCTTCCTTATTTAGTAGAAAAAAGTGGCCAAGCTATTGACGGTTGCTACGCTACCCATGTCCGTTGGGATATTCCTGCCGGGAAGGTTTCACTTTCTCCTGGTGCTGTCATGGCCGGCGGTTTTGGTTTTTCCCTTAAGCTTAAGGGGATCTTTGGACATGGTGCCAGACCTGATTTAGCCAACAATCCTACAGACTGCTTCGTAGCTATTTACAATGATTTAAATGCTTGCAGAATGCGCAGTGTAAGTCCCTATGAATGTCTCACCTTTTCCATCGGTCAACTGCATGGAGGCAAGCAAATCAATGTTATTCCCGGCGAATTAACCTTTGGTGGGACCAGTCGCTTTTTCAGCTTAAAAAATGCAGGCCAGCATTTCATGGATACTTTGCAAGCGAGCGTAGAGCACAATTGTGCTATTTATAACTGCTCTTATGAAATAGAGCATATGCCCGATCCTCTTTATGAGGTCTATAACAACGAAGCCTGCGCCGCTCTAGGGAGAAAGGCTATATCCGCTTCTCTTGGTGCTGATGCTCTTTTTGAAGCTTCCTCTTGGATGGCTTCTGAAACCTACTCTCTCTATGCTCAAATTTTTCCGGGAGTGCTCAGCTTCACCGGCATTGCTAATCCTGTTTTAGGCTCCGGTGCCAACCATCATACGCCAGAATTTGATGTGGATGAAAAAGGTCTTCTTGCCGGTGCCACCATGGCCGTAAGCTATGCTATAGCTTTCCTCACCCAAAATATAACTACCAACTTTGTGAAAAATACTGAACCCATTAAAAAGCTTGCTGCCAGAAACATTTAAGCAAACTTTCTTATCCTTCCCTTACGGCCAGGCTGCAAAGCCCTCATCCGTCACGCCAAAGGCGCGCCACCTTCCCCCACAAGGGGAAGGCTTTTGAGTCCTGCCCTACCGCTTAGTTAAGCGGTAGAGTTTTAAATTAGCCAAAATAGGCGAGCTAGCTTTAGTTCACCTACCCCTCATCCGTCACGCCAAAGGCGCGCCACCTTCCCCCACAAGGGGAAGGCTTTTGAGTCCTGCCCTACCGCTTAGTTAAGCGGTAGACTTTAAAAAACACAAAAAAGCGTTGAAGTCATTAGACTTCAACGCTTTTTCTTAACCTACAGCCTTAATTTTTAAAGCTGCTTTTCTAATTTTAAAAGAGTCTTTTTTTGCTTTGAAGCTAGTTTTTTACCCAAGGCAATTTGCTTAGCATTTTCCTTAAAAGCCGGTCCGCCGTAGGAGGTTCTAGCCGCCACACAGTTTTCTGGTTTTAAAGCCATCAACAAATCCTCCTCAAATAAAGGCGAGAATTTCTTATATTCTTCCAAGCTAATTTCTCCGAGGAAAACACCCTTCTTCAAAGCGTAGGCCACACTCTTACCTACTACTGCATGAGCCTGTCTAAAGGGCATTCCCTTGCGCACCAAATAGTCCGCTAAATCAGTAGCATTGGAAAAGTCCTTATGGACAGCCTCAGCCATTTTAGCTTTATTCACCGTCATAGTCAATAGCATATCTCTATAGACAGTCAAAGAGAACTTCACTGTATCAATGGCATCAAAGAGGCCTTCCTTATCCTCCTGCAAATCCTTGTTGTAGGCTAGAGGCAAGCCCTTAACCGTAGTTAAGAGTGCTAATAAATGTCCATAAACTCTGCCTGTTTTGCCCCTAACTAATTCCGCAATATCGGGATTCTTTTTTTGGGGCATCATGGAAGAGCCTGTGGCAAAGCCATCATCAAGCTCGATAAAACCAAACTCGGTAGAGGACCAGAGACAAAATTCCTCGCTTAGTCTGGAAAGATGCAGCATGATTAAAGAAGCTGAGGACAAGAATTCCAAGACATAATCCCTATCACTAACAGCATCTAAGCTATTGCCATAGACTTGAGCAAAATTAAGCTCCTTAGCCACTTGAAAACGATCAATAGGAAGCGTTGTACCTGCTAAAGCACCTGCACCTAGAGGCATAATGTCAGCGCCTGTCCACTCCCCCTCCAAGCGTCTAAAGTCTCTTAAGAACATATTAAAATAGGCTAACATGTGATGAGCAAAGGTAATGGGCTGAGCTCTTTGCAAATGAGTATAGCCTGGCATTAGGGTCTTAGCATGCTCTTTAGCCATAGCTAAGAGTGCCTCTTCAAAAGCTAATACAAGCTCCATGATTTCCCAGGTAGCACGCTTCATATACATGTGCATATCCAAAGCTACTTGGTCATTACGACTTCTAGCCGTGTGCACCCTAGCTCCTGCCTTACCAATAGCCTTAGTGAGACGTGCCTCCACATTCATGTGAATATCCTCTAAGGCCACATCAAATTTAAATTTGCCCGCTTCAATATCACTTAGAATTTTCTTTAAGCCGATTTCGATAGCCTTTCCATCAGCCTTAGAGATGATACCAGTAGTAGAGAGCATATGCGCGTGAGCAATA
>CAZTGQ010000001.1:16183-23208 GCA_964613345.1 uncultured Acidaminococcales bacterium
CTCGCGATACAGTCTCTGATCATATTCAATGGAGGCATTAAAGGCATCCACTAATTTATTAGTATCCTTGCTAAATCTACCGCCCCAAAGCTTAGCCATTATTTCAATTTTCCTTGCTTCATTAAAGCTCTAACAGCTAGGGGTAAGCCAAAGAGAGTGATAAAGCCCTTAGCATCAGTTTGATCATAAACATCATCTGCGCCGAAGGTTACATATTCCTTACTATAGAGGGAATATGGGCTCTTAGAACCAGCAGTAATGATATTACCCTTGTATAATTTCAGTCTAACTACACCGGTAACAGTTTTTTGAGTTTCATCTACGAAGGCTTGGAGAGCTTCTCTTAAAGGAGAGAACCACATACCATCATAAACTAATTCTGCATAACGAATGGCAATTTGCTCCTTGTAGTTAAAGGTCGCTCTATCTAGACAAATATTTTCCAGTTCATTATGAGCGTAGTAAATAATAGTGCCGCCTGGAGTTTCATAAACGCCACGATCCTTCATGCCTACCAAACGATTTTCTACCATATCAGAAATACCAATACCATTTCTGGTACCAATGGCATTTAAGGTTTCTACGATTTTAACAGGGCCCATGGCTTTACCATTAACAGCAACAGGTACACCCTCTTTAAATTTAATTTCTACATATTCAGCTTTATCTTGAGCAGCCTCCGGAGTCTTGGTAACAATATAAAGCTCTGATTTAGGCTCATTCCAAGGATCCTCTAAATCGCTGCCTTCATGGGATAAATGCCACATATTTCTATCCATGCTATAATCTTTTTTCTTGGTTACAGGCACAGGAATATTGTGAGCTGCTGCATAATCAATAGCCTCCTCACGAGATCTAATGGTCCATTCTCTCCAAGGAGCAATAATTTGCAGTTGAGGTGCCAAAGCCTTAATCCCCAGTTCAAAGCGTACTTGATCATTTCCCTTACCGGTAGCACCGTGACAAATAGCATCTGCCTTTTCTTCCAAAGCAATACGAACTAAGTGTTTAGCAATAACAGGACGTGCAAAGGAAGTGCCTAGCAAATATTTCTTTTCGTAAACAGCACCAGCCTTGACAGTGGGCCATACATATTCAGAAATAAATTCCTTTTTGAGGTCAAGAATGTAGCATTTACTAGCGCCGGACTTAATAGCCTTAGAACGTACAGGCTTTAACTCGTCGCCCTGACCAAGGTCAGCCGTAACACAAACGACCTCACAATTATTGTAATTTTCCTTCAGCCAAGGAATGATGATGGATGTATCCAGACCGCCGGAATACGCTAGAACAACTTTCTTTACATTTTCTTTTTTCATTTAAAAAGCCTCCTATTTTTTACCTTTTATCAGCAAATGAGTCTTCCCCATTAAGCTTATAATTCCTCAGGTCCCATGAGTAGGGCCATAATTGCCTTTTGCACATGTAGTCTATTTTCTGCTTGATCAAAAACTGCTGATTGAGCTCCCTCAATAACCTCTTCTGTAATTTCTTCACCTCTATGAGCAGGCAAGCAATGAAGCACCATAGCATCAGGACGAGCTACAGCCAAAAGCTCCTTATTAATCTGGTAAGCCTTGAGATCTGCCATTCTTTGTTCTCTCTCCGCTTCTTCACCCATGGAGGTCCACACATCAGTATAGAGTACATCAGCACCCTTAGCTGCAGCAAAAATATCTTCCTCCACCGTAATGCTGGCACCTGTAGCTAAGCCATCCTGCACAGCCTCTGCCACTATTTCAGGCTTGGGCTGATAACCCTTAGGGCTAGCGCAAACCATATGCATACCCACCTTAGCACATGCATACATCAGCGAGTGAGCCATATTATTGCCATCACCTACGTAAACTAGCTTTCTTCCTTTTAAAACAGCCTTGTGCTCCATAATGGTATACAGGTCAGTTAGGGCTTGGCAGGGATGAAGCAAATCTGTGAGGCCATTAATAACCGGCACAGCTGCATATTCTGCTAGCTCAATAACAGAGGCATGGGAAAAGGTCCTAATCATAATACCATCCACAAAACGGGATAATACTCTAGCCGTATCCTTCACCGGCTCGCCTCTGCCTACTTGAGAAGTGGAATCATTTAAATAAATAGCATGTCCACCTAATTGATGAAAGCCTGTTTCAAAGGATACCCTAGTACGAGTAGAAGCCTTAGAAAAAATCATAGCCAAGGTTTTTCCCTTTAAATACTCGTGAGGGATACCCTCTTTTTGCATTTTTTTCAATTTTTTAGTTACGTCTAAAATTGTAGCAACCTCGCCTACGGATAAATCATGAATTGAAATTAAGTCTTTATTTTTTAAGCCCATTTTTTAACCCCACTTTATTAAAATTCCTCTAGAATATCCTTGAGCACTACTAAAAAGCCATCAATTTCTTCCTTGGTGATAATAAGAGGTGGTACAAAACGCAGCACCGTATTAACAGTACAATTAATGATATAGCCCTTCTCCAAAGCCTTAGCAACCACAGGTGCGCCTGCCTTGGTTAGCTCCATACCTAGTATTAAGCCTTCTCCTCTAACCTCTTTAACCTTATCAGGATAAGCTTGTGCCAGCTTTTCTAAGCCTGCCTTAAAATAAGCACCAGTGTCCGCTGCCACCTTATCCAAATGCTCAGAACGCATGGTGCTCACAGCTGCATAGGAAGCAGCGCAAGCCAAGGAATTGCCACCAAAGGTACTACCATGGTCTCCCGGAGCAAAAACATGCGCCAAGTTTTCGTCCACGGCAAAGGCACCCATAGGAATACCACCGCCTATAGCCTTAGCCATGGTCAAAATATCAGGCTTAACACCGGAAAGCATCCAAGCAAACCATTTACCGCTACGGCAAAAGCCAGTCTGTACCTCGTCCAGTACTAAAAGAGCGTCATGCTTTTCACAAAGCGCCTTAACCTTAGCTAAATAATCAGCAGGTGGTACGAAAACTCCACCTTCACCTTGAATAGGCTCTAGGATAACACCACACACCTCATCATCCATAGCTTTTTCCATGGCTGCCATATCACCAAAGGGTACATATTCAAAGCCCTCAGGCAAAGGAGCTAATCCCTCATGATAATGGGGTTGTCCTGTAGCAGTTAAGGTTTCCATGGTTCTGCCATGGAAGGATTCTAAGGCGGTAATAATTTTGAACTTCTTAGGATTTTTGGCAATGCCATATTTGCGAATTAATTTAATAGCTCCCTCGTTGGCCTCTGCTCCGCTATTACAAAGAAAGATTCTATCGAAGGTAGTGACCTCGCTAAGGAGCTGTACAGTCTTAGCTTGAATTTCTGTATAATATAAATTGGAGCAATGTAAAATCTTTTTAGCCTGAGCACAGATACCATTTACAATAGCAGGATGGTCATAGCCTAAAGCATTAACCGCAATACCGGCAAACAGGTCCGTATACTCACGTCCATCAGTATCATATAGCTTAGAGCCAGCACCGTGGTCCCACGCAATTTGATTCCGACCAAAAACAGGTAAATAATATTTTTCTGTAGTCTCTATAATTTCTTTTGTCTTCATGAAAATCCCCCCAGTATTTATTATTGCTTGACGACCTCTGTACCCACACCCTTGTCAGAGAAAATTTCCTCTAGGATGGAATGCTCTTGACGACCGTCAATAATATGAGTTTTCTTAGCACCACCGGATAAAGCTACAATACAAGCCTTAACCTTGGGAATCATACCGCCGTCAATACTACCGCTCACAATAAGCTCCTGAGCCTTTTCGAAGGTTAAGGTAGAAATAAAGGAATTCTCATCATGATAGTCCTCGTAAATACCGCGCACATCCGTCAGCATCAAAAGCTTTTCTGCTTTAAGAGCACCGGCCACTTCACCGGCCACACTGTCCGCATTGATATTGTAGGTTTCTCCCTCAGAGCCCACACCTGTAGGTGCAATAACCGGAATATAGTCATTGGCTACCAAAAGATTAAGTAAATCCGTATTAACCTTTTCAATGTTGCCCACAAAGCCAATATCAACTAGGTTTACTTCGCCGTTTTCATAAACATCAGCCAAATGCTTCTTAGCTTTTAAGAGACAGCTATCCTTGCCATTTAAACCTATGGCATTGCCACCCAGCTTATTTAAACGGGCTACTAAATCTGTATTGACCTTGCCCACTAAGGCCATTTCCGCGATGCTTACGGTCTCTGCATCAGTTACTCTAAGTCCACTAATAAAAACAGATTTTTTCCCAGCAGTTTTAAGCATGGCACTGATTTCCGGACCGCCTCCATGCACAACTACAGGGCACATACCGGCGCAGCGTAAAAATACGATATCCTGCAATACCTTGTTCTTTATTTCATCATTGAGCATAGCATTGCCACCATATTTCACAACAACTGTTTTGCCTTTAAAATCACGTAGGTAAGGTAGGGCCTCCACCAAAATGTTAATATCTTCTCCTTTAATTTTCATCTTCAGTCCTCCTATCGGAATTTATTTGTCTTGCTATAGGTTTAGTTCACTATAATTTAGAAGATTACTCCTTAATTTATTTTCCCTACCCCTCCTCAAGATACCGCATCATTATACAATATTAGTGAATAATAATGCAAGCCTTTTTATCATTTTTTCGTCCTCATTGACGAAATTTATTTATTTATTATGTTATCATATTATTTTACTACTATTAACCCTATTTAGCAAAGGTTTTTACGCCTTTTCCTCCCTTACCCGTAGCTTTTTCTCCCATTATCTAGTAAAATAAATGAATGAGAAAGGAGGAGCTATGAAAAAGCTTATTTACATTTTATTTATACTATCAGCCGTCCTCTGTTTTTTAGCTACTAGACCCAGCATAGGACCAAAATCTTTACCATCTCTCACCTCTCTAAAAGATGCCCTTCCCACCTTCTCGTCTAAACCAAATCCTACACCACCGCCAGCCTCTGCAAATTCTCTTCCCACCCTTTATCCAGGTCTTGGCTATTTACCCAAAAGCATGCGTCCTCTGGGTGATGCTTATTTTCTTAAAGAGGTTCTGGAGGCCAAGGTAGGCAAAGAAAATTGGGTTACCCTAAAGAGTCTACCTAGAGCCATGTCTCAAGCTCTGGTAGCTATTGAGGATAGGAGATTTTATGAACATCATGGTGTGGATACAGATGGGATTTTACGTGCTATTTTAGTAAATATCCAAGCTGACAGCTACGTTCAAGGAGCTAGCACTATTACCCAGCAGTTAGTTAAAAATACTCTTTTAAATGACCAACAATCCCTCCAGCGTAAAGCCTTTGAAGCTGCTCTAGCCCTAGAAGTGGAAGCACGCTACAGCAAGGAAGATATTTTAGAAATGTATTTAAATACTACCTATTTTGGCGCAGGAGCTACCGGTATTAAAGCTGCCAGTGCTACCTATTTTGGGTTGGAGCCTTTTCAGCTTTCCCTACCGGAATGTGCCCTGCTAGCAGGACTACCCTACGCGCCCAGCGCTTTAAATCCTAAGGAAAATCCCGCAGATTGTGAAAAAAGAAGAAACCTAGTACTCTCCCAAATGGCCAAATATGGCTTTATCAGACATGAAGAAGCCTCTGCCGCTCAAAGGGAAAAGCTAGGCTTAAAGTAAACAACAAAAATACCGACCAAATTTGGTCGGTATTTTTTATAGATTTTTATGCATTATTCTTTTATAAATTTCCACTCCAGGCTGGTCATAAGCATCCACCTCAGCCATTTCACCTTCATAGGCAATGGACAGCATAAAGAAGTAAAACAACTGTCCTAACACATACTCATTAAGCTTAGGTACGCAAATGCAGGCATTAAATCTTTTGTCGCTGCTAAGGGCCTCTTGATAGGCATCCCTAGCCACAAATAAAGCTCTGTCAATGTCCAAGCCTGCAAAGGGAGTATAGCTTTTAATTTCTGGGAAGGGATTAGTAAGCACAATTTTATTTCTAGCGCCAGCCACAGTGAGAAACTGTACTACCTTGTCTCTTTTCCCATCCTGATGCAGCTGGGTTTGTGAGTGCATATCCGTTGTACCTACTGCTACAGTGGGTGTACGTCCATAGAACACATCTTCACCCTGTCTATTCTTTCTTTTACCCAAGGATTCGGCTAAAAGCTGTACATACCAATCACCAAGAGAGAGTAATCTTTGGCTATAGGGCATGATTACCTCAATAGAGCAACCATATTTTACGTTAGCAATATACTTATAGAGTGCATTAGCTAGAGCCGGATTATCCTCAGGAGAGCTTCCCTGACAGGCTAAATCCAGATCTCTGGCACCGGCAAGAAGCTGAAATAAATCCATGCCCAAAATGGCGGCCACCACTAAGCCAGGTGTGGACAAAACACTAAAACGCCCACCTATGCCCTCCAGTACATCGAAAACTCGCCAACCATATTTATCCGCCAATACATTAAAAGGACCCTTATGATTATTCTTATCCGTTACCACCGTAACATCTAGCTTAAAAACCTCCTTCGCAGCAGTAAGCTTGCTATAAAAGTAGAGAAAACCAGCAGTGGGCTCTAAGGTAGTACCAGACTTAGAAATAGCCACTAATGCTACCCTCATCTTTTTCCCTGTGTTAGCCCTCATGGCCTCACCTAAAAGCTGCAATTCTCCCCAAGTACTTTCCATGGTTTCGACGTCTAGGCTATTACCGGTAAAATAAATTTTAGATAACCTCTCTCCCGGTTGTTGGGTTCTCTCCCAGTATTCCCCTGTATAGCAATCATAAAGTACTCTTCCGCCTAAATAAGACCCACCTATACCGGAAAAAATTACCACATCACATTGGTCCTTGGTTTTCTGTCCGTAGCTAGTAAGTCCCTTCAGTAATTCCTCCGTATTAGGATTACCCTTCTCTAAATAAGGAAGTCTGGTAAAATATACTGGTTCAGGCTTCCCATCCTTAGAAAGATGTCCCTTGACCAGACCTGTTTTTCTTAGCTGCGCTACCCCTGCTACAGCCTGCTCTAGCTCTGAGGAAAATTCCGTTATGTCTTCTGCTTGTATTCTACCTTTATCAAAATTAAGTTCAAATTCTGGACTAATCT
>CAZTGQ010000002.1:0-1699 GCA_964613345.1 uncultured Acidaminococcales bacterium
ATCAGGAAAATACTTGCCACCCTCTCAGCTTAATTTACTTAAGCAGGAAAAATACCCAAGGCCACTCTAATAGGTCTTTCCCTTCCGTCAGAGGGATTATTCATAATACTATTCTTAACTAGCATTTCACTAGAGCCACCACCGTCAAAATTCATAGCCTTATTAGCCTTTAGACGAACAAAATACTGAGCAAATTCATTAAGCGTCATGCCCACACTATAGCGGGAGCGACCATCCACCACCACCAGTAGTACCGTACCATCGCTACGTAGGCCTACACCTGTACGAGGACTACGTCCCCAAGAAATGTCGGAAGCAATTTGCTCCTTCTGCGCAGTTACCTCTACCTTGCCCCCATTGACTAAGAGGGGTCCTGCCCCAGCCAAGGAAGTAGCTGCATTAGCTAAGGGATGACCAAAATCATGCTGAAGCTCTACCTTGTCCCCAACCAAAAGCTTATTGAGATACGCTGCTGCCGTTCCGTTACCTGATAAAACATAGCTAGCACTATTTAAAGCCATTCTTCCCTTGGTAATAACCTCCACCACCATACCATCACGCACCCGAACCTCTGTGCCATATTGATTGGTGCCGGTGTCCGTATCATAGCCATCATTATAGTAAATCAAGTCATCAGTTAATCGCATCCGATTTAAACCGGTAATAGGCATACTGCCTTGAGAAGTAACCACCCGTCCACTATATGAAAGAAAGGGCAAAATATCTGCCTTTCCCTCTTTATCTATGACTAACGCCGTCCGTGGCGTTTTTTCTATACCTAAGGGTTTATTATTAATGACTAAATTACCAATAACCCAAATATCGCTGTCAAAATAAGAAGCATTAACAGCCGCCACTGCGCCGGAGCGTTTTCCTATTTCCGAAAGCACTCCCTTTTGAATAGTTTTCCCATAGCCAGGAGCAAGGTTAAGCTTATAGGCACTGCCGGGAGATAATTCTAAAACATGGGCAATAACATTTCCCGCTCCCATATTCACATGATTTTTGCTATAAACTAAGCCCTTGCCTATGTTAATACGGCTAGGCACTGCCGTAGCCTTTTCCGCTACGGCCTTTTTGGGGAAATCAACCACTAAACGGTGGGGATTTTTTAAAAGAAAGGTTTTGTGAGCAGGAATGGTTTTGCCCATTACCACCACCAGTCTTGCTCCCTCCTCGTAAGGCTCCAAATAAGCTCTGCGAACCAACGAATCCCTTACTAAAATTCGCTCTGTACGACTAGCCTTCACAGGAAGCGTGATATAAAGTCTATTACCTACAATTTCTTCCTTAAAGCTATAGGCACCGTCCATACTAACTACTAACCTAGTATATTCTCTGGTTACACCGGACCTTAAATTTTCTACCTTAGCTGCTTCACCTAAGCTAAGGGGTAAAAGCAAAAATACCAACAATAAAACAATTTTATTTTTTATTTCTCTTAAAATTTGCATATACTCTCCTTGCATAAAGAAAGGACGATGCACTATCGTCCCTGTTCTTATTTCCCAGTCATCAATGAAGTTTGTTTTAAAACTTCTAAATTAGCCAAGGCCTTCCCTGTGCCTATGGCCACACATTCCAAGGGATTTTCCGCCACCTTGGTAGTAATTTTGGTGTTTTCTTGAATCAAGGTAGCTAAGCCATCTAAAAGTGCGCCACCGCCGGTTAAAACTATACCACTTTCTACAATATCTGC
>CAZTGQ010000002.1:1709-21395 GCA_964613345.1 uncultured Acidaminococcales bacterium
ACCGCCGCCCGCCATAAGCATGCCGTTGCGGTAAATATCTGCCGCCAGCTCCGGTGGTGTTTGTTCCAATACGCTGCGCACACAGCTAAGCAGCATGCTCACAGGCTCTGCCATAGCGTGCGCAGTTTCACCAGTGGTAATTTTTACAGTTGTAGGAAGTCCTGTCACCAAATCCCTACCTCTTACGATCATGTCCTGCTGCCTTAAAGGTCTTTGCCGTACACTACCAATGCTAATTTTAATATCCTCAGCAGTCCGCTCTCCCAAAAGAACATTATGCTGCTTTTTTACATAACGGACAATGGCTTCGTCAAACTTGTCGCCACCCACCCTAAGAGACTGAGAAATTACAATTCCGCCTAAGCTGATAATAGCCACATCAGTGGTTCCCCCACCAATGTCCACCACCATACAGCCATGGGATTCGCCCACCTCTAGTCCTGCTCCCATAGCCGCAGCCATAGGCTCTTCAATAAGATATGTTTTAGCTGCTCCTGCCTGGAGGGTGGCCTCCAGCACAGCTCTTTTTTCTACTGAGGTAACGCTGGAAGGGATACAAACCATAACCCGAGGCTTGAAAAACATACTCTTACCTGCCACCTTTTGCAAAACATTTTCCAAAAGGAGCTGGGTGGTATCATAATCGGCAATTACCCCTTCCCTTAAGGGTCTTACTGCCACAATATTTTCCGGTGTCCGACCAAGCATATACTTAGCTTGACGGCCTAGGGCCACAATACGTCCTGTATCCTTATTAGTGGCTACCACAGATGGTTCTCTAAGCACAATGCCTCTGCCTTGGAGAAAAACCAAAATATTAGCAGTACCCAAATCAATGCCGATATCCACTCCAGAAAAAAGCTTATCGCCTAAAAGCTTGCTTAAAATATTCATGCTACTCTTCTTTCACTCGCTCTATATTAGCACCTAGCGAAGTAAACTTCTTCACCAGCTCCTCATAGCCCCTATCGATATGATAAATATCTGTAATCTCCGTGGCTCCTTCAGCCACTAATCCTGCTAAAACCATAGCAGCACCTGCTCTTAAATCAGTAGCTCTTACCTTACAACCCAGAAGATGAACCACCCCTTCTATCATAGCGGCTCTACCATTAGTTCGTACATTAGCTCCCATGCGCACTAATTCGTCCACATGCATAAATCTATTTTCAAAAACTGTTTCCGTAACCTCACTTTGACCGGGAGCAATGCACATCATCGCCATCACCTGAGCCTGCATATCTGTGGGGAAACCAGGATAGGGCAAGGTTTTCACCGTAATAGGCTTCAAAACCCTTGGTCCCACCACATGAATATCATCAATATTTTCTTCAATAATTGCTCCCGCTTCTCTAAGCTTAGCAATCAGGGGTTTTAAGTGCTCGCAAAGAACATTTTCTACTACAATATCTCCTTGGGTCATAGCACCTGCTACTAAAAACGTACCTGCTTCAATACGATCGGGAATTACCGTATGTTCCCCACCGGGCATAGAGGTAACCCCTTCAATTTTAATGGCCGTAGTACCTGCACCACGAACCTTACCACCCATAACATTAATATAGTTAGCTAAATCTACAATTTCCGGCTCCTGAGCAGCATTTTCAATTATGGTGGTGCCCTTAGCCATGGAAGCTGCCATCATCAAATTCTCAGTAGCTCCTACGCTGGGAAAATCCAAATAAATAGTGGTACCCACTAAGCCATTGGGAGCAGATGCCTCAATATAACCATGTCCCTGCTCTATTTTTGCGCCTAGGGCTTCAAAGCCCTTCAAATGTATATCGATAGGTCTAGTACCTATAGCACAGCCACCTGGTTGAGAAATACGTGCCTTGCCCACTCTTGCCAAGAGGGACCCCATTACTAAAAAGGAGGCTCTCATAGTGGACACCAGCTCATAGGGTGCTTCGCAGGAAATAAGATTGCTACTATCAATATGGAGAGCATGAGGCTCACTATAGTCTATCTTCATACCTAAGCACTCTAAAACCTTGCAGATAGTAGTTACATCATTTAAATCAGGCACCTCATATATACTACTTTTATCCATGCCTAAAATAGCTGCAGCAATAATAGGCAGCACAGCATTTTTAGCACCACTAACTCTTACTCTACCCTGCAATTTATTTCCACCACGTACAACTAATTTTTCCACAAGCTTCCCTCTTTTTCTTAACAATATAGTTTACCACTTTGACTAGGGTTATTTTAGCTTTAATTTTTTAGCCTTCCGCTCCTCTTGAAGATTTCTTTCTTCCTCTAGGAGTTCCTTCAAGCGTTCTTTTTCTTGCTCCTTCTGTTGCAGCTGTTCCTGAGAAAAACCATCGGCATTTTTTTCTTTAATTTGTCTAGCCTCCAGTATTTCTTTCTTTCTGGCAGTTATTATTTTGCTTTGCTCCGCCTCCAGCTTCTGACGCTTAGTCAACACGACTCTTTTCTCCACCATTTTGGCATAAATATAGTAGAAGAAAATAGCTGGTGGCAGAAGAAAAGAAAACACAATCCATAACTCGCCGAATTTTAATTTTCTTTTTTTATTGCTGCGATAGACCAAATAGGCGCTTAAGCAGCTGAAAAAAAGTCCTCCGTAATGAATTAATGGTCCCCTCATTAATTTCTCTCCTTAAATTTTGACGAAGTAATTATAGCATATTATAGCTATAAAACAAAATAAGCCAAGAAAAATGATAAAATCATTTTCCCTGGCCCACTACCTAAATTCTACTACGACGTTTGAGTTGATCAGCTAAAATATGATAGTATGTTTCCTTCTCCCGAATACTTTTCCTGAGAGCATGCTTCTCATCTTCCCCTTTAGCTGCTCTAAGCCGTTCCCTCAGTGCCTCTAATTCTTCCTTAATGTGTCCAATTTTACTCGCCGCTAGCTTAGCTATAAATCCCATAGTAAAGCCCCCCTTCGGCTTGTGTTCAATTTATACGTAAAGGCTTCGCTGTTTTCGCCAAAGCAATGGTGGCTAAACGAGCCTTCGCACGTCTTAAAATTTTCTCGGTATGCTCAATATCCGTTAAACTATCTGGATTTTCCAACCTTGCTTGCGCTTCCTGAACTAAATTCTCATAATGAAGGGCATCAATATGTTCTGCTAATTCAGCTCTGGGCGTTAAAATAACAACCTTATTGTCCTTAACCTCCACAAAGCCTCCCTCCACATAAGCTAAGGAAAGCTCACCCTTGTCATTTTGGATTTTCAAGGGACCTTCCTTTAATACTGCTAGAAGAGGCTCATGATTAGCTAGGACACCTATCCCGCCGGTCACCACATCTAAAAGCACATAAGCCACATCACTGCGCAGCACTAAAGACTTAGCAGGGGTTAGTACTTCCAGCTCCATTAGCTTTACCATAGCTTCACTCCATTTCCAAGGTTTTAGCCTTAGCAATAGCATCATCAATGGTGCCTACCAGATAAAAAGCATTTTCCGGTAAATCATCATGCTTGCCCTCTAAGATTTCCTTGAAGCCTCTAATGGTTTCACTTAAAGGCACATATTGACCGGGCTTGCCGGTGAACTGTTCTGCCACAAAGAAGGATTGACTAAGAAACTTCTGAATTTTTCTCGCTCTGGTAACAGTCAATTTATCCTCTTCGCCCAATTCCTCCATACCTAATATAGCAATAATATCCTGGAGCTCCTTATATCTTTGTAAAATAGCCTGTACCCCACGGGCTACTTGATAATGCTCCTGTCCAATAATCAAAGGATCCAGCATTCTGCTTGTGGAATCCAAGGGATCCACCGCCGGATAAATACCTAGCTCAGCAATCTGTCTGGACAAAACAGTGGTGGCATCCAAATGGGCAAAGGTTCCTGCCGGAGCAGGATCTGTTAAATCATCTGCCGGTACATAAACTGCCTGTACGGAGGTAATGGACCCTGTCTTTGTAGAAGTAATTCTCTCCTCCAGAGTACCAATATCCGTAGCTAAGGTGGGCTGATAGCCTACCGCTGAAGGCATTCTACCTAAAAGAGCGGAAACCTCTGAACCAGCTTGAATGAAGCGAAAAATATTATCGATGAAAAGCAGTACATCCTGTCCGCCTACATCTCGAAAGTATTCAGCCATGGTAAGACCAGTCAGACCCACGCGCATACGTGCTCCCGGGGGTTCGTTCATTTGTCCGTAAACCAAAGCTGTTTTATCAATAACTCCGGACTCCTTCATTTCGCCCCAAAGGTCATTACCCTCTCTGGTGCGCTCGCCTACTCCACTAAAAACGGAATAACCACCATGAGCGGTAGCAACATTGTGAATTAGCTCCATAATAAGTACAGTTTTACCAACACCGGCACCGCCAAAAAGGCCAATTTTACCACCTAATGCATAGGGAGCAATTAAATCCACAACCTTAATACCTGTTTCCATAATACTGGCCTTCGTGGATTGCTCCGCAAAATCCGGTGGCTCTCGGTGAATGGGCCAATGATCCGCTGCCTTTACCGGCGTTACATCATCATCCACAGTTTCCCCTAATACATTGAAGATACGTCCTAGACATCCCTCACCCACCGGTACGCTAATAGGGGCTCCGGTATCCAAGGCATCCATATCTCTTTTTAAGCCATCAGTAGAGCTCATGGCCACAGTACGCACCACATCCTCACCTATGTGCTGCATAACCTCTGTAGTAAGATGAATTTTCGTATTTTTACCGGAAATTCCGTCTATTTTTATAGCATTGTAGATTTTGGGTAAGTGCTTATTAGGAAAGCGAATATCCACTACAGGTCCTGTTACCTGTACCACCTTGCCTACTACGCCCTTATATTTTGCAGTTAAATTTCTAACCGCATCCTCAACCAGCTTGTCCTCTAATTGTGACACTCATGTCCCCCCCTTACTCCAGTGCCTCAGCACCACCTACGATTTCGTTTATTTCATTGGTAATACCGGCCTGTCTAGCCTTATTATAGCTGAGCTCTAAGCGACTCAAAAGATCCTGAGCATTATCCGTAGCAGAGGACATGGCCGTCATACGAGCTGCTAGCTCGCAAGCTGCCCCCTCTACCAAAGCCGTGTATATTAAACTACGAATATAATATTTCACTAAATATTTTAGCATTTCCGCAGGCTCCGGCTCGTACAAAAGCTTGTTGAAGTCCTCCTTGGCAGGTGCTTCTTGCTCCTTGATTTGTCCTGGAGAGTTTTCCGCCACCTGTTTTAAAACCTCCACCGGTAAAAGCTTTACTGTTTGTGGTTCTAAAGCTAGAGCAGATTTAAAATAAGTAAAAACCAAATTAACCTCATCCACCTCTAAGTGAATAAAAAGCTTTTCTGCCAGGGAAGCAATTTCATCAGCTGCTTCAAAGGATGGATTATCGGAAAATCCGGAAAAGCTATGGGCATAAGTATATCCATAGCGTTTTAGACCGATTTCTATCTGTCTGCCCACTGCGATAATAAGAGCATCGTTATCCTTAAGCTCCACCTGGGCATGCTTTAGCAGATTAGAATTATAGGCACCGGCCAGGCCCTTGTCCGATCCTATAATAATATAGGCCGCTTTATAAACCTTCCTGTGATCTAAAAGAGGATGCTCCTCCTTGTTAAGACCTGCCATAACTGCACCATCACTAACCGCCAAGGTAAGCATTTCCTTGATTTTCTCTGCAAAGGGAGCGCCGGTAATAGCTCTGGCCTTAGCCCTGTGGAGTCTAGCTGCAGCAACCATCTGCATGGCCTTGGTAATCTTTTGAATATTGCCCACACTTTTCATGTGGGTGCGAATACCACTGGTATTTGCCACAGTCCTAGCCTCCCTTACTTATTTTACTTCCTCACCGACCTTAAAGGTTTCTAAGAAGGTGCCAATGGTCTCTTCTAAACGCTCCTTGATATCGTCAGTAAGCTTCTTCTCTTTGTTAATATCAGCGCCAAGACTGGGATAATTAACACCCATATAGGCGTAGAATTCCTTTTCAAAACGTCCCACATCGCTAAGTGGTATTTCATCTAAATATCCTTCGGTAGCAACATACAGAATCATAACCTGCTTAGCCACAGTTAAGGGAGCATATTGTCCCTGCTTTAAAACCTCCGTCATTCTAGCACCACGATCCAGCTGTGCGGCCGTAGTTCTATCCAGATCACTGCCAAACTGAGCAAAGGCTGCTAATTCACGATATTGAGCTAAATCCAAACGAAGCGTTCCTGCTACAGACTTCATAGCTTTAATTTGGGCAGCACCACCTACTCTGGACACAGATAAGCCTGCATTAATAGCAGGTCTGGTGCCCGCATAGAAAAGCTCACTTTCCAAATAAATCTGTCCATCTGTAATAGAAATAACATTAGTGGGAATATAACCGCTAACATCTCCCGCTAAGGTTTCAATAATGGGCAAGGCAGTCATGGAGCCACCACCATGACGGGAATTTCTTCTCGCTGCTCTTTCTAAGAGACGGGAATGTAAGTAAAAAACGTCTCCCGGATAAGCTTCACGGCCCGGTGCCCGTCTAAGCAAAAGACTCATGGCTCTGTAAGCCACAGCATGCTTGGATAAATCATCATAAACAATCAAAACATCCTTACCCTGGTCCATGAAATATTCTCCCATGGCAGCTCCTGAATAAGGTGCTAAATATTGCAGGGGAGCAGTATCTGCTGCCGTAGCCGCTACAATAATAGTGTAGGACAGGGCTCCATGCTCCTCCAGGGTTTTAGCTAATCTAGCCACGGAAGATGCCTTTTGACCAATGGCCACATAAATACAAATAACCCCTTCACCCTTTTGATTGATAATAGTATCTAGGGCAATAGCTGTTTTACCGGTACCTCTATCACCGATAATCAGCTCTCTTTGTCCTCTACCAATAGGTACCAAAGCATCAATGGCTTTAATACCGGTTTGTAGTGGTACAGTAACAGGTTCTCTAGCTGCAATACCGGGAGCAGGTGCTTCAATAGGGCGATAACCCTCTGCTTTAATTTTTCCCCGTCCATCCACAGGCTGTCCTAGAGAATCCACTATTCTGCCTAGCAGACTTTCTCCCACAGGCACTTCCATAACATAGCCGGTACGGCGGACAATGTCCCCCTCTTTTATTTCTCCTGTACCGCCCATGAGTACAACGCCAACCTCATTTTCCCTGAGGTTTTGCACCATACCGTGAACACCATCATGGAGCTCTACTAATTCACCGCTCATAGCTCCGCGCATACCACTGACTGTGGCTATACCATCGCCCACTTTTTCCACGGTACCGATTTCTTCAATATTTACTTCGTTTTTAAAACCGGCTAGCCCAGCACTCAAAGCCTGAGTCAAGGAGCCGGCAGCATTATTTTCCCCATGAGCAACCTGTATTTGCTGCATGAGATTATCCACTTTTTCCAGCTGCCTTTTAACACTGGCATCAAAAACATCGTTATCCAAAGCAATAATAATACCACCAATAATACTCTTATCCACCTTGGTTTTCCCTATTTTTACCTGGGTACCCATTTTGGTAGTTAAAGCATTAACCACAGAAATAATCTCCTGTTGGGTTAGTTCCCCTGCGATAGTAATATTTACATCTACGGACTGTTTTTGTTCATAGGCCGCCAGAGTTCGTTCATCTATATGCAGCTTATCAATGGCATTAAGAACTAATGTCAAATTATTTCCGCTGTTCATCCTGCACCTACGCCTCCGCCAAATACATTAAGATAGCATTCTACTTTTTTTCTGCTAAAGCAGCATCCGTTAAATTAGCTACCAAGGCTTGATCCTCAGGAGAGTCCAACTTTTGCTCCAAAACCTTAGCTGCAATCTGAGTACTTAAAGTAATAACTTCTTCCCGAACCTGAGCCAAGGCCCTTTGTCTTTCTTGCTCAATTTGCACTCTGGCTCCGGCTAAAAGCTCTTCTTTTTCCTTTTGCACTTGACTGAGCATTTCGTCATGAGTATTTTGGGCAATCTTATTAGCCTTGTCCATAACCACGCCTGCTTCACGTCTAGCATTGGCAAGCTGCTCTTGATATTCTTTTTTCAATGCTTCCGCATCCAGACGGGTTTGCTCCGCCGTATCCATGTCCTTAATAATACGTAGGCGACGATCCTCCATAGCCTTCAAAAGTGGCTTATAGGCAAATTTAGCTAACACCCATAGAAGAATGATGAAATTAATAATTTGCGCCACCATAGTAAAGTTCATACTAATCATTACGCTTCTCGTCCTTTCCCACTAGGGTAGCATTATTTAACAAAAGGATTAGCAAAAATCAAAACAATAGCAATAACAGAAGCAATAATAGGAATGGACTCAACCATACCTATACCAATAAGCATATTCACCTGGAAATTACTGGCTTGCTCGGGCTGCCGAGCCATACATTCTAAAGCCTTACTGGCAACTGTAGAGTCACCCTTGGTAGCAGCTAAAGAAGCTACCGCTCCTATAACGGTTGCTCCGAAAATTGATGCGATGATAATAATTGTATTGTCTGCCATTTACTTTCATCCTTTCTCATTTGACCTCATAATTTTAGTGTTTAGACTTAAAAACAGGTGCCAGGGCAATAACCGCCAGCATGGTAAAAATAAAGGCTTGTAAAAAGCCAATTACTAAGCTAAAAGCAATCCAAAGATTGGGCAGTAAAAGTGGCACTAGTTTATTTAAAACACCTAGCAAAATTTCGCCTGCCAAAATATTACCGAAAAGACGTAAAGCCATGGTTAAAGGCTTCGATAATTCCTCCAAAAGATTTAAGGGCAACATAGCCGCAAAAGGAGTAATAAAATGCTTAAAGTACTTCGGTCCCTGTTGCAACGCACCAATAATGTATACTGCTACGGAAACCGTTACTGATAGGCCAAAGGCCACATTAATGTCATTGGTAGGAGAAGTAAAATGCATCCCCACCTGAGGCAAAAGGCCCAGCTCATTACCAACGAAAATATACAGGAAGAGAGTTATAACAAAGGGTGCTACCACTCTTCTGCCCTCCACCCCTAAATTACTTTCCATCAGACCATTAAGCCATTCTACAAACATTTCTACTAAATTCTGAATACCACTGGGAATTACCTGTACATTTCTCGTAGCGGCAAAAACTATAGCAGCCACAATTATCATTGTTAACCAAGACATATAAATCGTTTGCAGGTTGACTACCACTCCCGGTGCAATCTGGGTCGGCAAATAATGAATTATTTCTGTACTAGCAGCTTCCGCTATTCCCATCAGCTTCACTCCTTTGCTTAGCCCCTCCAGGCGTATTTTTTCTTGCCATCATAAGCATATTGCCGACTAAAGTAATATGCAGAAAAATAAAGGCCATAAATACACTATAAGCCGTAATTCCTAGGTAATGGCCCAGGACTACGGCTGTAAGCAATAACCCTAAACGTAAAAACATGGTTCCTCGCATATGGCGCACTGCTCCCACAAGGTCCTTTTCCATGCCCTGAGCAATCCCTCGCAAAACCAAGGCGTTATCGCCCCAGCCTGCAAGAATCCCCCAAAGCCATGCCCAAGGCCAACCATTAGTATAACAGGCCATACCCACGGCTAAAAGACAACCTGTTAGCACTTGTCGTACAAACAGTTGTCGGACATATGTTTTTATATTTGGTACACCTTTATTTTCACTGTACATATTATTGTAACCACTTCTATTTTAATACGAAATCAGTATTTACACAATATTCATTCTTCAGTAGGCTTAAATTCAGAAAATTCTTCTGCCGCCAAGCCATAATTTCTCATAATAATACTAACTATTCTCTTAGCTGCTAAACCATCACCGTAGGGATTTACTGCCTCGGACATTTTTTTGTAATAAGCTTCATCCTCTAGAAGCCTACAGGTAGCGGACAAAACGTCCTCCTTATTAGTACCAATGAGCTTTACTGTTCCTGCAGTCACTGCCTCCGGTCTTTCCGTGGTGTTTCTCAGCACTAAAACCGGTTTCCCCAGTGCCGGAGCCTCCTCCTGGATGCCGCCGGAATCTGTTAGTACAATATCCACCTTAGCCATTAAATTGGCAAAGGGTTCATAATCCATAGGTTCTATCAAATGCACTCTCTCCATATCCCCTAAAACGCTCTGGGCCACTTCTCTAACCTTAGGATTTTTGTGCATGGGGAAAATAGCCTCCGCTTCCGGATGCTTAGTTAAAACCTTACGCAACGCCTGATAGACATGGCGCATCGGCTCGCCTAAATTTTCTCGTCTGTGAGTAGTCATTAAAATCAGCTTATGCCCATTATTTAAAGCTCTTTGTAAGCCCGAATTAACAAAGACAAATTTATCCTGAACAGTAGCATGAAGGGCATCTATAACAGTATTACCGGTAATGTAAATATTTTCCGCAGACACGTGCTCTGCCAGAAGATTTTCTCTAGCTGTAGTTGTGGGGGCAAAATGATAATCTGCCAAGGCTCCGGTTAACTTTCTGTTCATTTCCTCCGGAAAGGGAGAAAATTTATCGCCCGTTCTTAGGCCTGCTTCCACATGTCCTACAGGTATTTGCGCATAATAAGCTGCTAGAGCTCCCACAAAGGTAGTAGTGGTATCTCCATGAACCAACACCAAATCCGGCTTAGCCTCTTCTAGCACCTTCCTTAGGCCCAAAAGAGCTCTGTCGGTGATGTCATACAGTGTTTGCCCAGCCGTCATAATATTAAGATCATAGTCAGGTGTGACACGGAAAAGACTTAAAACCTGATCTAACATTTCCCTATGCTGGGCAGTAACTGCCACCATGGTGTCCACGTACTCAAGATGTTTTTTTAACTCTCGCACCACCGGACACATTTTAATAGCTTCCGGGCGGGTACCAAAAATCGTCATTACCTTCAGCTTTTTCATTTTCTCCGCTCCTTACCTATCCTGCAAAATGCCAATTTTTTTGGCGCCGATAAAAATACCAATAAGTATAACTGCTAACAATATTCCGGCATACAAGCTATCAATTTCTGTCAGCATAACCGCGGTAAAGCAAAGTCCTGCACTAATTAGATACATTAAAATAACGGCCTGCCTCTGAGTAAAGCCCATAGCTAAAAGGCGATGATGCAAATGCCCCTTGTCCGGCTGAAAAATTGGTTTGCCGTTAAGATACCGCCGTACAATAGCAAAGGCAGTATCCATAATAGGCAGTCCTAAAGCAACTGCAGGAACTATGAGAGCAATGGTAGCCGTGCTTTTAACCGCTCCAAAGATAGAAATGGCGGCAATAATATAGCCTAAGAATAAGCTTCCTGTATCTCCCATAAAAATTGTAGCCGGATTGAAATTATAGCGAATAAAGCCAATAGTGGCACCTGCCAAAGCAGCTGTAATCACCGCTACCACATAAAAGCCCTGCTGCAGAGCCACCAAAATAATGGTCACCGAAGCAATAGCAGAAACACCGGCAGCCAGTCCATCCAACCCATCCATAAGATTAACAACATTGGTAAAGCTAATAATCCAAAAAACTGTAAAGGGAATGGAAAGATAATCCAAATAAAAATATCCTCCAAAGGGATTATTCAGCCATTCTATGCGAAACCCAAAGGCAATCAGCACCAAAGCTGCAAATATTTGTCCGCAAAGCTTGACCCTAGCGGTGAGCTGAAAAATATCATCTAAAATGCCAATAGTCACAATCACCGTACCGCCTACTAAAATACCCACCACATCCCAGGTAAGCTTTGTACAGATAAGAGTGGCAATGGTAAAGCCCAAATAAATGGCTAAGCCTCCCAGTCTGGGCATGATACAATGATGGACCTTTCTTTGATTGGGCCGATCTACAGCTCCCAACCGAAAGGCTAGCTTTTTCACCCAAGGCGTTAGAGCCCAGCTTATAATTAAACCAATGGCGAAGGCCATTAAATAAGATTTCACAACTGCACCTTCCTAAATTTAACCGTTCTCATTCACGGCCTACTAAGACAACTTACATTATATTACAAATTTAACAATACTACAAGAAAAGGCGGAGTTTATCCGCCTTTTCTACTGAGATAAATGAGTTATATGTCGTTTAATATAGTGATGCATCAAATAATTGGCCAAGGCATCCTTTTCCCCTGTGTCCGGCGCTGCTTCATCTAAAATGGCAATAAAGCTTTCCTGAGCAGAATAATAATAGCCCTTGCCGCCAAAATAGCCTAGGGCATAAGGTCTTTTGTCCGTGGTAGCCAGCAAATCCCTGCCCATGAAATCCTTGGGTGTATCTACTCCCATGAGAGGCAAAAGAGTGGGAGCTAAATCCTCTTGGCTAGCGTACCCCTCTTCCTGAAGATTTTCCAAGGGAGCGATATTCCTGCCTACAAAGATAAGGGGAATGGGGGCAACAGGCTGCTTATCCTCATCCTTAGCAATAAGGCCCTTATATTCTCCTCCGGAATGAGGATTATGATCTGAGGTGATAATGAAAAGTGTTCTGCTATCCATTAGGCCTTGCTTTTGAGCCTCTTGGAAAAAGTGCTTTAAGGTCTGATCCACCCAATACATCCCGCACACCGTAATTGTGCCCTGAGTTCTCACCTTTTCCGGCATTTGCTCATATTGAAAGCCGTAATAAGGATAGGGTTGATGCATATCCAAGGTTTTAGTGGTCATAAGGAGCTTTTCCCCTCTATGCTTAGCTAAAAGCTTTAAGGTAGCATCGTAGAGCACATCATTATGAAAGCCCCAACCACTAGCACCTGTATAACCCATTTTTTCCAAATCCTCCCTAGCCAAATAGGCATTCATGCCAAACTGTCTGGGATATTCCAAATATTCCTTATTGTAATAACGACTGGAGGCATTCAGAAAAATTCCCTGCCAACCGTCCTCTTGTGCCGCCCTATACAAGGAGCCCTGAGCCTCTCCAGGCAAATCTCCGTCATAAATCAGTTGAGATCTGAAAATAGCATTAAGGCCCTGAGTGGTGGGAACTGCAGAGGAATAGTAATGGTCCAGCTTAGGATATTTAGTCAAAAGACTATTTAAAAAGGGCGTCGCCTCCGCCGGAATATTTTTATTGTAATAATTAATATAATCCCTATGCACCGACTCTAAAACCAAAAGCACAACTCTATCATAAGCTCCCTGGGAAGCCTTGGTATATTGCGGTTCGGGCACGATGCCTAGCTTAGTCAGGGTTTTTATATCCCCTGAGGTCAAAACTCTAGGCTGAAAGTCCTTAGGATTTTTCATAACCTTATCTGTTTTAAAAAATGCTTTATGGAAAAAGTTTACATTCACCGGCATCATCAGCATATCCCGAGTGCTCTTACGACTTTTTTCCATGTCCACTTCTAAATCCAGTCCCGGCACCTGATCAATACCATGATAAACAGCGGTGCTTAAAAGACTATAAGACAGATTAAGGCCAAAGCCAAATAAAATCACGCATACTAAGGACCAAGTAAAATTAGGCTTGCTCCTTGATGGCTTGGCCACCTTAAAGCCCACTGCAAAGAGCAGCAATAGTCCCACTAAAGCACCTATTTGCCAAGCAGCAACATTGGAAGCAAAGCCTTCGAAGGCATAGCGGTTTAAATTATCAAAGACTACGCTTTCCACGTGCATAGAGGTTGTCCAAAAATAAATACCGTCAAAAATATACAGAAGACAGGTTACGTAATACACAAAAAAATAAACTGTCTTCATGGCCTTGCTGGGCCAGTGATGATAGCTCATGGCTGCCAAAAGCACCAGGACCAAGTTATCAAAAAGTCCTGCTAAAACACTTAAAACCGTTAAAAAACCTCGGTCCAGCTCCAAATAGGTGACCATAAAGCCAGCTAAAAACAAGTACGCTATACCCACTACAATTACAGGAGTATAGCGAAGAGCTCTATCCTTGATTCTCCTGCGCTTAGCATAAAGAAGTGCTGCCACTAAAAGCAGGAGCATATCTCGCAAGAACCCATTTAATGTATGTAACCAGCATTCCGCTACCGGAAAGGGTACAATAGCTTTTTGAAAATTCCAAGCCAGTGCATATTCTACCCCTAAAATTCCTAGGATAAAAATAAACAGCTTTACACTTCTCTTCATAGCTTCCCCTTAAGAAATAAATTTTATGGGCTTTGGCAGAAGACTAATATTTAAAGGTGAAGTAGCCACCGAATCGCCATCTAGCTCTGCAGCAAAGCTATTTACATTGCATTTGATCTGCACCTTTTGAGCTTCAATGACATTAACAGTCCTATCCAAATTTAAAAAATCAGCAGCAATTAGCGCCACATAACGCAAAAAATCCACTGCCTTGCCACCACTAAAGAGGCAGACATAAAGAGCTGGCTTAGAAATAGAGCCACCGCTGGTTAAATAAAATTTACCGGCATAATATTTACTCTTACTGACAATAACGGAGGTTGCTTCATGCCAGTTCCCGTCATCGTCCACCATAACCTGGAATTTATACTTCCAATTGTGAAGCAAAAGCTCTTGTCCTGCCACAATTCCCCCTTGGCGCACATAGGCTAAGGTGGAAAGGTACTTCTTTTCCTTTTCTCCCACCTTGTCCACCACCAGGGAATCAACCCCAATACCGGCTACGGTGAGAAAAATTCTGTCATTGGCCTTGCCTAGCCAAACAGGTGTCACGCGACCCTTTTTGACATTTTCCAGCCAGACTGTAGCCACATTTTTCTGATTTAACTCCTTGGCTACTAAATTAACTGTTCCTGCCGGGAAAACACTGACATAGGGGTAATAGTCATTTTGGACAAAGCATTCCACCAAGGCTCTTAAAGAACCGTCTCCACCTGCTACCACAACCCAATCGATGCCTTCTTGGCATACTCTTTGACCAATTTTAAGCATTTCCTCATAGCTGCTGAGCTCCACCTCTTCGTAGCTTTGCTGAGCACAGCTAACCCTTAAGCCTGCCTTTAAAATTCTTATTTGCTGCTTAAAATCAAAGGCAAATATTTGAGAGCCGGAGGTCACATTGTGAATAAACATCACCTTGTGGAGCTTTTCCAGCTCGATTGTATCCCTATACACCATTACACCTCATTCTAATAAATCCATTTCTTTCTGGACAGATAATTCCATATCGTCACTAAAACCGTAGCTAAAACCTTGGAGGGCATAAGAGGCCATGTCATACTCCCAACAAAGATCTTCATCAAAAGCACATTTAAAAGTAATCCCATGGCGGACACAAAGAGCACCAACGAAAATTCCTTCCCTCTGCTATAGCGTTGTCCGCTTTCAAACACCAAAGCGTTAGTAGCAAAATAATGGCATACCGTGGAGCAAAAATAAGCTAGAGCCGTGGCCGCCAAATAATACATACCGAATTTTTCGGCAAAAACGTAAACCAAAGTCCACTCAATTAAAGCTCCCATACCACCTACCAGCAGGTAGAAGAACAGTTTAACCTTTTCATTATTGCTATAATCATAGCCCAGTATTTTTTTACTCATGGCTCTACTTCGTTAAAAGCTGATAGACAATAAGGCAGAAAACTCCGGGAATACCAAAAAAACCGGCAATTAAAGCAGTTATAACAGTAATATCTAAGCGGAAATTAATAAGACTCCCCACCATATTCACAAGCCATAGAATAACTACTCCGCATACACCGTTCCACACTAGCTTAAAGGGCAAGGTGAAAAACTTTACAAAAAGGAATAAAACCACCACGCCTATAATACCACTCATTAAAACGTCCATAAATGTTCCTCCTACATATCCCGTCTATTTTCCAAGGCCTTGTACAGTGTAAGCTCGTCTGCATACTCCAGATCTCCTCCAATAGGCAGTCCGTGAGCTATCCTTGTTACCTTCACGCCCAAGGGCTTAATCAATTGGGCTAAATAGGTAGCTGTAGCTTCTCCCTCTACATCAGAATTAGTAGCTACAATTATCTCCTGAACCTTACCACCTTGTAAACGGCGTAAGAGCTCCTTTACCTTTAACTGCTCTGGGCCAATCCCGTCCAAGGGGGACAAAACTCCATGGAGTACATGATAAGTACCATGAAAGCCCTGAGTTTTTTCCATGGCCATCACGTCCTGAGGCTCCTCCACTACACAAAGCAGAGCTTGATCTCTTTTTTCGTCCTGACATATTTCGCACTGCTCACCATCACAGAGGTTAAAGCACTGAGAGCAAAAATGAATCTGCTCCTTGGCCTTTAAAAGAGCATCTGCAAGATTTCGCACATCCTCTAAAGGCATATCCAAGACATGGTAAGCCAGCCGCATTGCCGATTTAGACCCAATACCCGGCAGCTTGCGAAATTGTTCATATAATCTGGCTAAGGGTTTTATCATCCGCATGAGTATACCTTCTTAGAACATTCCCGGCAATTTCATGCCGCCGGTAACCTTGCTCATTTCGGATTCAGTCATCGCATCAATCTCTTTCATGGCTTCGTTCACTGCTGTTACCAAAAGGTCCTGGAGCATTTCTACGTCCTCCGGATCCACAGCCTCGGGCTTTAAAGTAAGACTCACCAATTCCTTGTTGCCGTTAGCTACTACAGTGATAGCACCACCGCCGGAGGTAACCTCCACTGTTCTGGTTTTTAATTCTTCCTGCAGCTTAGTCATATCTGCCTGCATTTTTTGTACCTTCTTAAGCATACCCTGCATATTATTCATTCCCATTCCGCCTTTAAACATTATCCTTCACTCTCTTTCCAAGTTTTATTTTAATCCGTAATAATACTACCGCCAAAAACAGCTTGGGCCTTTTTCACTTCCGGGGGTAATTCTACATTTGCCCTAATAATCGGTGCATTAGCTACCTTTTTGGGTGCAGAGGCCTTAGAAGCCTTGCCTACGGGCACCGGAGTAATATTCTTATCCTCCACAAAGTGCAAGGTCACACTCTTGCCCACTAATTCCGTCAACAGCTCTTCCATAACCTGACTATAAGCCTTGCTCTCTAGCTTTTCCTTGGCTAAGGAGGAAGCTACCCCCATAGTCAGAGACGTTTCATCACAGCTCACTACTCCAGCTAAACGAGCATAGGCTAAAATAGTTTTCTTCCGTCTTTGCTCTAGCCCCACGCAAAGAGCCTGCCACAGCTTCTCTCCTTGAGGAGATGCTGTATTTTGAGGTTTCTCCTCCTGCTCCTGGGGTTCAAATTCCGAAGACGTGGCCTCGGAAAATTCCTCCACCGGCTCTTCCGGTAAAGGGATTTCGTCCACCAGGGGCGCTGCAAAGGTAGGCTCCGGAGCGCTGGCTCCGGCAGTAACAGGTGCCGCCTTTACTGCTATATGCTCCATCTGACCCTTTTCTCCTAGAGCCTTGCTTGGCCCAGAAGCATTTACTCCTAAGGATACCGGCGCAGCTTGAACACTGTAAGCCTTACCACCCGAGGCTAAGCGCGCCTCTAAGGCAGCCACTCTGGCAGCAAGGGCTTCCAGGGTATCCCCGGTAAGGTGACACAAATCAAAAAGACAAAGCTCCGCTACAATTTTCCCCCTAGAAGAAAATCTCAGCTCCTCTAAAGCACTGTGAAGCCTTTTAGTAGCCGCCAAAATTCTTTCCTGAGTAAACAAGGGCGCCACCTGAGCAAAAGCCTCTGCCGTATCAGTTAAATAAATATCTTCATACTTAATACCTGTTTTATAAAGTAAAAGAGCACGCAAATACTCCGTCACCTCTAAAAGAATTTGCTTAATATCCTTACCCTGAGCAGATAAGGTGCCAAGTCCTTCCAAAGCTCTGGTCAGATTGCCCTGGCCAATCAAGGTCACTAGCTGGCGAAGACTTTCTCTACCTACAATGCCTAGAACCTGACGAACAGTTTCTGCTGTCACAGCTTTGGCCATAACACCACACTGGTCTAACAGGCTAACTGCATCACGCATACCGCCATCTGCTTGGATGGCCATAAGATGCAGGGCCTCCGCATCAACCTGGATACCACTACCGGCTGCTACCTTAGCTAAATGTGCCGCTATATCATCCACCGTCACTCGCCGAAAATCATAGCGTTGACAACGAGAATGAATGGTAGCTGGAATTTTATGAGGCTCCGTGGTAGCCAAAATAAATACCACATGCTCAGGTGGTTCCTCCAAGGTCTTTAAAAGTGCATTGAAGGCATCCGTAGTAATCATATGTACTTCATCTATGATATAGACCTTATAACGACAGCTTACAGGTGCAAAGGCCACTCTCTCCCTTAGCTGACGAATTTCGTCAATACCTCTGTTGGAAGCAGCATCTATTTCTATCACATCCATGGATGCGCCCTCAGTAATCTGTCTGCAATTATCGCACTGATTACAGGGATGAGCAGTTGGTCCTTGGTCACAGTTAAGAGCCTTGGCTAAAATTCTGGCAGTACTGGTCTTACCCGTACCCCTAGGTCCTGTAAATAGATAAGCATGAGCTATTTTGCCAAGCTCTAAAGCATTGGTTAAGGCTGTTCTAATATGCTCCTGGCCCACTAAAGCATCAAAATCCTGTGGCCGCCAGGTGCGATACAAAGCTACATAGGACATAACCGATCCCCTTTCTCTTTCTTCTACATCCAGTGCTTATTTTTAAAGGATTTATACAAAAATAAGGCAATAAGTGCCATGAAGCTCACCACAAAGGGATATCCCCAGGGCGAATCCAGCTCCGGCATAAATTTAAAATACATGCCATAAATTCCCGCTATAAAGGTCAAGGGCAGAAATACAGTGGAAATTAGGGCCAGAGTCTTCATGATACTATTGGTCCGATTATTCATATTCTCCAAATTAACCTGTATAACTGTGGTAATATCCTCCCCCAGCATGGAACAGCTTTCATCTAGCTGCAGGGCATGGTCTCTAAGATCAGCAAAATAAGGATCCATATCTTGAGGGAAAAAATTCTGTCTGTCCTCGGCAATGGTGCCCACGCTGTTTTTTAAAGGCCAAATAACGTGTCTGGCCAAGGCCACGTCATGCCGAAGACCAGCCAAGACGCCCCTATCCAGAATATTATCATCTACTAAGAGATGCTTTTCTATTTTGCCCACCGTAACAGACAATTTTTCCACAATAGTATAATAGTTATCCACGAAATTGTCCAAAAGGGCATAGAATACATAATCCGGTCTAGTTTGCATCTCCTTAAACGTGCTAATTCTTCTCCTCACTCCGGCAAAGCTATCTCTCTCCCCACTTTGAAAGGTAATAATATAATTATCTTTTAAAAGAAAAGAAACATTTTCCTTTCTGAGTCTATTATTAGCAGCGTAATAAAGGCGATTAAAATTCACAAAAAGAGTTTTATCCAATACCTCTACAGTAGTTCTTTGCTTAGTATTAAGCACATCCGCTCTCAGCAAGGGATGAATATCCAAGGTTTTAAAAATACGATGAATAGAGGTTAGCCCTGCATAGCCCTGGACGTCAATCCAAACCGTAGTATCTTTAGCAAAGGCAGCAAAGCTCTCCGGCAAAGAGGCCAGTCTTTCTACCTGCACATCGCCCTCTTTAATAACGGATACCAAAAACTTAGAAGGAATGCTTTCGTCTATGCCAATGGGAACAACATGTCCCGGTGGCAAGCCTGCAGTTTCAGAAATTTTAGTTACTCCCTGTTCCACGTGCCTTACGCCTCCTTTCAAGTTTTACATATCATTATAACCTTTTTCTTCAAATCAATTCAACTATATTCTTGACAAAGTACCCAGGTTTTGGGTATACTAATAACCGCAGTTCCTTCTAGCTGCTAAAAGTATATTTTTTAATCTTTTCAACCTGGAGAGTTGTCCGAGTGGTTGAAGGAGCACGCCTGGAAAGCG
>CAZTGQ010000003.1:0-9150 GCA_964613345.1 uncultured Acidaminococcales bacterium
CCATTTCTTTAATTCCTCCTAATCGCCGCGTTTCTAAGAACGGACATACTCCGCACAAGTTCCCTTGCTTAACTGAGCAAGCCATCTTGTGCATCATCGCTAGCCTTCAAACAAACATATAAATTCGAGGGGCTTATTCAGCCCCTCGCTTGGGCCAAAAATTATTTGCTTTCGATTTCGGTTACAACGCCAGCACCAACAGTGTGGCCACCTTCACGAATTGCGAAACGTAATCCTGCTTCAATAGCAATTGGAGTAATCAATTCGATATCCATTACTACGTTATCGCCGGGCAATACCATTTCGGTTCCTTCTGGTAAATGTGCAACACCGGTAACGTCTGTTGTTCTGAAGTAGAACTGTGGACGATAGCCGTTGAAGAATGGAGTATGACGTCCACCTTCTTCTTTAGTCAATACATATACTTGACCTTTGAACTTTGTATGTGGATGAATGGTACCAGGTTTAGCCAATACTTGTCCACGTTCGATTTGGTCTCTTTCCACGCCTCTTAGTAAGCAGCCGATGTTATCTCCAGCCATTGCTTCGTCCAAGGATTTACGGAACATTTCCAAACCTGTTGCTACGCTTTGTTTCTTTTCTTCGGTCATACCAACGATTTCTACTGTATCACCAACTTTGATTGCGCCACGTTCTACACGTCCGGTAGCTACGGTGCCACGACCAGTAATGGTGAATACATCCTCAACTGGCATTAAGAAAGGTTTATCTAAGTCACGGGTAGGTGCTGGAATGTATGCATCTACTTCAGCCATTAACTTTAAGATGTTTTCTTCTTGTGCTTTATCCCCTTCCAAAGCTTTTAATGCAGATCCTACTACAATAGGAATCTCATCGCCAGGGAAGTCATAGCTGGATAGTAATTCTCTTACTTCCATTTCTACTAATTCGATCAATTCAGGATCATCTACTTGATCGCTCTTGTTTAGGAATACTACCATTGCTGGTACACCAACCTGACGAGCTAACAAGATATGTTCACGAGTCTGTGGCATAGGACCATCAGCTGCGGATACTACTAGGATTGCTCCATCCATCTGTGCAGCACCAGTGATCATGTTCTTTACATAGTCAGCATGGCCTGGGCAGTCAACGTGTGCATAGTGACGAGTTTCTGTCTCATATTCAACGTGAGCGGTATTAATGGTGATACCACGTTCTCTTTCTTCAGGAGCCTTATCAATCATGGAGTAATCCATGAATTCAGCGCCGCCCTTTTCGGATAAAACTTTGGTAATAGCAGCTGTTAAAGTGGTCTTACCATGATCAACGTGACCGATGGTACCAATGTTAACATGGGGTTTATTTCTTTCAAATTTTTGCTTAGCCATTAATGTTACCTCCCAACGTTTCTTATAAAATTATTACCCTCATAATAATAGTTTCCTATATTATAAGGGTTGAAAATAAAATTGGTGGCGGCACACGGATTTGAACCGCGGACACTCCGGGTATGAACCGAATGCTCTAGCCAACTGAGCTATGCCGCCATGTGGAGCTGATGACCAGAATCGGACTGGTGACCTTATCCTTACCAAGGATACGCTCTACCGACTGAGCTACATCAGCATTTGGGTGCGGGGGCTGGACTTGAACCAACGACCTCCGGGTTATGAGCCCGACGAGCTACCAGCTGCTCCACCCCGCGATAAATGGTGGTGAGGGAAGGATTCGAACCTTCGAAGCCAGAGGCGGCAGATTTACAGTCTGCTCCCTTTAACCACTCGGGAACCTCACCATTCATGGTTACAAAAAAAATTGGAGCTGGCAAAAGGAATTGAACCCTCAACCTACTGATTACAAGTCAGTTGCTCTACCATTTGAGCTATGCCAGCAAGTAATCCTCTTTTAATTCGTAACGCAATTAAGTATATAAAAACTCTTGACTATTGTCAAGAGCTTTCTGCAATAATTGTAAAATTTTTAACGATAAAAAAACCACAGCGTAAATATGGCCAAAAAAATTCTGTAAATAGCAAAAGAAGTTAAGGGTGATTTATTCAGGAACTTAATAAACCACAGAACTGAGAAGTAGGCCACCACAAAGGCTACAACAAAACCAATAGCCAGTATTTGTAAATCTCCGGCACTAAGACTGTGTAAGCTTTTGAGTAATTCATAGCCACAAGCAGCCACCATAATAGGCAAGGCCATAATAAAAGTAAAATCTGCACCTGCTCTTCTATTAACTCCCACCATTAAAGCTCCGCTAATGGTAGAACCACTACGAGAAAAGCCTGGCCATAGTGATAGGAATTGATAAATGCCGATCCAAAAGGCTTGTTTTAAGCTAATGCCATCCACATCTTGAACAAGCTCCTTTTCCCTACCCTTGGTTCTTTTCTCCGCCAAAATCATAAGTAAAGCTCCTAAAACAAGTCCCACAGCCACTGTGGCCGGAGAAAAAAGATACTTTTTAATAAAAGAATGAACCAAAAACGCAAAAGCCATAGTGGGCACGCAGCCAACCATAATATGATAACCACTTAAGCCCTTGGAGGTATTCCAGCCGTCCTTAGTCAAAAACCGGAGAAAACGCTCCTTATATAAAAGTAAGACGGATAAAATAGCTCCCAGCTGAATAACTATATCAAAAATATTAGCTGTCTCGCCGGTGAAGCCAATCATATTACCAACAATAATCATATGTCCGGTAGAAGACACCGGTAAAAATTCCGTAAAGCCCTCTACTACACCAAGGACAACAGCAACTAAATTATCTCCCATCTTTTAACCCTTTCTTCCTCAAGTAATCTTCACCATTATAGTGCAGGTTGGCTTAATTGTCTATGTTTTGCTCCATTATTTTGCAAAAAAGCCACACTAAGCTCGCTTCCTAGCTCACGGTCTGAGGCCTAAAAATTTAGGGAAAAATTCATCTAGAGAGCTCTATTTCTTTAATCCCAGAAACGAAATAAAAAGCAGTAGGTCTAATTGTTATCCTAGACCTACTGCTATGTCTTATAGGCAGCTTTTTAGTCGCCAAAACAAATACCTATTTCCTTCGCCGCTCTTACAATATCTGAATCAACGGGCACTCTATGAGGTTCAGACGCCACCTTAGCGATGGGCACTGTGACAATGGTATTGGCCTGAAGCGCTACCATAACGTTTTCCTGACCTTCCATATAGGCTTCTACAGCACGGACACCGTAGCGAGTAGAAAGCACTCTGTCAAAGGCAGTAGGGCTTCCACCTCTTTGCAGGTAGCCCAAAACCGTGCATCTGCTTTCTATACCTGTAGCCTCTTCTATATCTCTGCTAAGCTTTTCTCCTACGCCACCTAAGCGTACTGGTTCAAAGCTATCCTTTACCATTCTGGCGACAGTCATTTCTCCGCCTAAGGGCTTTGCGCCCTCAGCCACAGTAATAATGCTAAAGGCCTTCCCTTGCTGCTGTCTTGCCTGAATCTTAGCAATAACAGCCTCCAAACGATAGGGAATTTCCGGAATCAAGATACAGTCTGCGCCTCCTGCTAGGCCTGAATGCAAAGCAATCCAGCCTGCATAACGTCCCATAACTTCTAAGCACATAACTCTATGGTGAGCTTCAGCAGTAGTATGTAGTCTATCTAGAGCCTCCGTAGCCATCGCCATTGCTGTATCAAAGCCAAAGGTTCTCTCCGTACAGGGCAAATCATTATCAATGGTCTTGGGCACCCCAATAACCTTAATACCACATTCTGCACTTAGCTGAGAAGCAATATGCAGACTGCCATCGCCGCCAATAACAATTAAGCAATCAATATTTCTATTGCGTAAATTTTTCACTACAACATTACGCATATCTCGGTAAATAGCCTTACCTTGAGCATCCTCACCGGAGAAATAATGAAAGGGATTATCCCGATTAGTGGTACCTAAAACAGTCCCTCCTCGAGGCAAAATTCCCGACACGTCACGCACAGATAGAAGCCTCATATCTCCCACGACTAATCCATGGAAGCCATTAGCCACGCCATAAATATCATAGTCATTATTAATAGCAGTCTTTACCACTGCTCTAATAACTGCATTTAAACCGGGACAATCTCCGCCACCGGTTAAAACAGCTAAAGTTCCCTTAGTCACTAAGCTACTCCTTTACTCTACTTCCCATACCTTTAAATCACCAATGGGCATTCTAATGGACTCTGTGCCGTCGAATTTATCATAGCACAGCTCATCATCTTTAATATATCCTGGCCAAGCGATAACCAATGTAAATTCCTTGCCCAAGGTCTTTAATAGGGCCGGTACATCAATATGGAAAACCGGCACAAAGAAGGTTTGTACTCGATCCAGCATAATAACGCCTGAATTATAGGTAGCCAAAACCTCTCTCATCATGCTTGCAGCCTTTTCCGTTCTCTCCTGAGGCATTAGCTCCAAGAAGCTTTCGGTAATTAACAAGCGGCAATCCACATAATCCCACCCTTTATTCTCCGCTGCTTCGCGTAGGACCTTACTCTTGCCGCTACCCGGCTTACCTGTAACGATCAAAATTTTCTCTGCTTCTTTTTGCGCCTGCCCCACTGCTTGGACAAATTCTTCTAACTGACTCATGTTTTTGCCCTCCTTTTATAATATTTCTAAATTATCCCGCTAAACTTCTTGCTTCTTTAGTTCTGCATTTACCCTTAAAATCCTTTAAAAAACTATTAGAATACTTATTTTTTCTTGAAGACTTAGGCATTTGTTACATATCTATCATTTTCCCGCTTTTTTCCTTCTCTCTTCTTCCTCTGCTCTAACACTGAGAGCAATAAATCCTTTCTGCATCAGACGTGGATTTATTTTCTCCTCGTTAGCATCCTTGTATTTAGTCATTTTCTTTTTGACCCTGGTAAGGGCATTGTCTATGGATTTACTGGGCCTATGAAGGTCCTTGGCAATTTCTTGATAGCTTTTACCATCTAAATAGCCACGCAGCACTCGCCATTCCAGTTCACTTAAAAGAGCACTCATGCTCTCCTCCATAACCTTAAAGGACTCCTTATCCACCACCATTTCTTCAGGATCTGCAATTTTAATTCCTGCTAAAACATCCAATAGCGTATGCTCCGGATTTTCCATATAAAGAGGTTTATTAATGGATACATAAGTATTTAACGGCATTTGTTTTTGTCTGGTGGAATTCTTGATGGCAGTGATAATTTGACGTCCAACACATAAATCTGCAAAGACTCTAAAAGATGCCTTTCTTTCAGGACTATAATCTCTAATGGCTTTAAAAAGTCCAATCATGCCTTCCTGGACCACATCATCCCGCTCTGCTCCCACAAGAAAATAACCCTTAGTTTTACCCAAGACCAGCTTTCTATATTTCTCTAATAAATATCTTTGAGCAGCTGGATTTTGACGAGCATGAACCTCTGCCACCAGTTCCTCGTCAGTCATAGCAGCAAATTCTTCTTGCTCCTTACTTCGCTTACTTTTAGGCACCATGCTCCTCCTTTCCACCAAATACTATTTGCTCCACCGTTGTCTTACTACTTCGTATAAAAGAATTGCTCCTGCCGCCGAAGCATTTAGAGAATTTACGCCTCCCTGCATAGGCATGCTGACAATAAAATCGCAATTTTCCTTGACTAAACGGCCTAGGCCCTTACCCTCGGCGCCGATTACTACAACCAGTGGTCCCTTGAGGTTGGCCTGGAAATAATTTTCTCCGCCCATATCGGCTCCTACAACCCAAAAGCCCTGTTTTTTCAGTTCTTCCAAGGTCTGAGAGATATTACCAATTTGAATTACCGGAACATATTCTACAGCTCCCGCTGAAATTTTCGCCACAGTAGCATTTAAAGGGCAGCTTCGGCGCATCGGGAGAAGCACTCCATGAACTCCGGCAGCATCTGCAGTACGAATCAAAGCGCCTACATTTTGAGGATCCTGCAGCTCATCTAAAAGTAAAAGCAGCGGTTCTTCATTTTTACTTTTGGCCTTAGCCAAGGCTTCTTCCAAGGTACTAAAGGCGATAGCTGCACCACTGGCTACTATGCCCTGATGCCTGAGGCCCTCGGACATTTCTTCAATTTTATTTTTGTGGACATACTCCACTAAACAGCCCTGCTCCTTAGCCAGTCTTTCAATTTCGCTGAGGCTTCCCCCCTGTGTTCCTTCTTGAATATATATTTTGTTAAGAGAGCGACCGCTTTTCAAAGCCTCCCGCACTGCGTTGCGGCCCACAATATAGTCTGACATATTTCCCTCCCTGTGTTATAAAACAAATGTAAGACGAATATTCATCTTACAATTGTAATCTTCTCTCTTCTATTGTACTTTATTTTAGCGAATTCGCAAAGTCATATCCAAATTTTTCTGCCGCCGTAATTTCCTCCGGACTGGGGCGCCATTTACAGGTATAGCCCGGCACTACTTCCATACCGGCCTTGGTAATGAATTCCTCTATATCCTTTTGGGCTCCGCCGCTCCAACCAAAGGTGCCAAAAGCAGCTGCTTTTTTACCCACTGGCTTTAGTCCCTTTAAATAGGTGCAGAAAGCACCCACCGTAGGCATCATGCCATAATTTTGCGTGGGTGAACCAATTAAAATAGCTTTAGCAGTCAATAGCTCTCCTACGATCACTGCTTTGTCATCGCTGGTATATCTAAAAAGCTCTACCCTCGTACCCTGAGCAGTAATACCGCCCACAATGGCTCTAGCCATGGCAGCAGTTCCTCCCCACATGGAATCATAAACCACTATAATTTTGTCCTCACATACACCCTTACCCCAGGACTCATACTTAGCCAAAATCTCTTTAATGTGACCACGCCAAATACAACCATGACAGGTGGCCAGCATTTTTAAGGGCAAGCTATTAACAGTCTCCAAAGCCTTGCCAATAAGCTTAGCGTAGGGGAAGAGAATATTAGCGAAATATCTCTGTGCCTCATACATAAGCGCATTTATATCATTTTCATCATCAAATCTTTTGCTACTGCAAAAATGCTGTCCAAAGGAATCACTGGAAAACAGGATCTCCTCCTCCGGACAATAGGTCACCATGGAATCCGGCCAATGCAGCATAGGAATAGGGACAAAGGTCAAGCTCCGCTGACCTAAGCTAACAACGTCCCCTGCCTTAACTACTTGAAACTTAAAATTATCACCATAGTGCTCCACGGCCTCTGCTTTGCCCTGCATGCTAATATAAAAAACAGCATTAGGACAGGCCTTAGCTAGCTCTAGCATAGACCCTGAATGGTCAGGCTCTACATGATTGATAATAATATAGTCAATTTTAGCAGGATCCACTACCTTACGAATATTGGCTACCTGCTCCTTAGCATACATAGCCTTCACACCGTCAATAAGACAAATTTTCTCATCCATAATCAAATAAGAGTTATAGGTAACCCCCCGAGGTGTAGAAAAGCCATGGAAGTCATGGAGTGTCCAATCTATAATACCTACATCAAAAATACCTTTAGTTAATTCTTGTGGTTGCATAACACTTTCTCCCTTCTATATTCCCAATATACTTTGCCTTTAATTATACTACCTTTCCCTATAATTAACAATTATTCTTGTTTATTTAAAGTGGCAGTTTTGTGAATTTTATCCAGCCTTAAGACCATGCTGTGGAACTTATTCAGAGTACTTCTATGGCCCACGCTAACCACTGTGGTATGGGGCAAATGCTCTGCCACTAAATTATACATAGCAGCCTCTGTATCTTCATCTAAGGCAGAGGTGGATTCATCCATAAAAAGCCATTTAGGAGCGTAGATGAGAGTGCGGACAAAGGCTAAGCGCTGCTGCTCCCCCACAGAAAAAACATGGGACCAATCAGCTTCCTCGTTTAAAAATTTAGTTAAATAGCCAATACGGCACAGCTCCATGAGCGCCTGAAGCTCTTCGTCACTTTTGTTCTTAGTACCAGGATAGAGTACAGAATCTCTTAAGGTACCTAAGGGCAAATAGGGCCTTTGAGGAATAAACATAACATCTTCCAGACTTGGCATGGCTACCTTTCCCTTGACGTAGGGCCAAATTCCTGCCAAGCTTCTTAAAAGAGTACTCTTACCACTGCCACTAGCACCTTTAATGATAATATTGGTGCCTGAGGCAAAGCTCATATTCACATCCTGTAAAATAGCTTCGCCAGTAGGTAAATCAACTTCTAAGTGAGAAAGATGGATTTGACCATCGTCGGCTTGCTCTCTCTCTAAATCCACCTGAGGATTTTCTGCTTGAACCGCCTGCATATGAAGGCCGAATCCAGTTAAACGCTCTACCACAGCCTGCCATTGAGCAATGGAGGCATACATACCCACAAAGTAGGATAGAGAATCCTGCACGCGACCAAAGGCTGTAGCTATCTGCATTAATCCGCCCAGGGTAATTTGCTTAGTCAGATAACGAGGAATGGTTACTACAAAGGGAAAAATAATAGCCACCTGGGAATAACCGGAGTTGAGCCAAACCAATTGCTTTTGCTTTTGCACAATCTTCCAAAAATTAGTCAGCAGGGTAGTAAATCTCTTTTTAAAGACCTTTCCCTCCTGCTCCTCTCCGGAATAAAAAGCAATGCTCTCAGCATTCTCTCTCATGCGCATCATACTAAAACGAAAATCAGCCTCGTAGCGCTGCTGCACGAAATTAAGATTCACCAGCTTATTACCAACCTTGTGAGTGATATAAGTACCCACCAAGGAATAGCACAGTGCTACCCAAACCAAATAGCCATCAAGGGTTATATCATGGCCCAAAAGCTTAAAGCTCAAAGGACCGGATAAGTTCCACAAAATAACTACAAAGGAAACTAAGGTACAAAAGGCTTTCAAAATTCCTATAGTGAAGGAAAGAGTATTGGTTACAAAAAGATTTACATCCTCACTAATACGCTGATCAGGGTTATCCGTATCTACACCAAACATTTGTAAACGGTAATAGGTTTTATGCTTCAGCCATTCATCAATATAACAATTGGTAAGCCATCGCCGCCAATTTACCACCAAGATTTGTTGTAGATAATAAGAATATACCGCCAAAATAATATATATAAAGGCTAAGCGCGTAAAGCGCCAAAGCTGAGCAAAAATTTCCTCTCGTTGGTAATTTTGCAAGGCTGTATAAAATGCATTATTCCATTGATTAAGCTGCACCAACATATAAACAATACCTAAGGTAAGTGCCACTATA
>CAZTGQ010000003.1:9160-20519 GCA_964613345.1 uncultured Acidaminococcales bacterium
CTACGCCAATAGCTTTTAGTCAATACCCACACCTGACGCAAAAAACCGTCATTTTATTGCCCTTCATGGTAACACCTTCCTTCTTTTTGCTTATATTATTATACTAACTAATGCAAGCAATTGTAAAACATTATCTATATATTTCACAAAATAAAAGCAGAGCACGCTATAGCTAAATAGCATGCTCTGCTCAAGAGTTACTTTATTGATGTTGTATTTAAATCATCGTCCAAATCCCCCTCTGGAACTTCCTTGTGGAATATTTTCTCCACCACGAGGAAAAGTACCGGTACAAAAAGAAGACAGTAGATGATACCAACACCCATACCACCTATAATAGCTGTACCAATGGAGGTACGGCTACCGGAACCTGCACCGGTGGCAAAAGCCAAAGGGAAAGCACCTATAATAGTAGAAAAGGCTGTCATCAAAATAGAACGGAAACGAGCCTTAATAGCATCAATGACTGCAGGCAGAACTGCCATACCATTATCCACATTCATCTTAGCATATTCTACTATCAAACTAGAAGCCTTCGCAGACAAACCAATTAGCACAATCATACCTATCTGCATGTAAATATCGCTCTGCAGGCCACGGAAATACTGATAGCCTACACAACCAAGAACAGCCGCAGGTACAGCCATAATAATGGCCAAGGGCAGAGTCCAGCTTTCATAAAGTGCTGCTAAGCAAAGGAATACGAATACCAGAGAAATAGCAAACACAACTAAGGAGCTACTGCCTGATGCTTTTTCATCACGACTTTGATCCACCCATTCGTAGGTGTAACCATCGGGTAATTTTGCCTTTAAAACTTCTTCCATTGCCGCCATAGCTTGTCCTGTGCTGTAGCCTGGAGCAGGAGCACCAGCTAACTTCGCACCGGCTAAACCATTGAAGCGGGAAATAGCAGGAGCAGTAGGTGTCAGCTTACTCTTAACTAAAGCATTTAAGGGTACCATAGCACCGTCATTACTACGTACAAACAAGCTGCTTAAAGCAGTTGTATCTGTTCTGTAGCCAGACTCTGCTTGCATAACAACCTTCCAAACCTGACCGTATAGGTTGAAATCATTGATTTCGCTACCACCCAAATAAGATTGCAGAGTAGTGAAAACAGAAGCAACAGGAACATTCAGGCTTTCAGCCTTTTCCCTATCCACCTCAAATTGATAAGCCGGAGTATTATTACTAAAGGTACTGTAGGCCATAGCAATTTCCGGACGCTTATTAAGGTCAGGAAGCAAGCCATTAACCAAGCTAGATAAGGCATCCGTACCCTTACCGTTAACGTCCATGATGTAAAGACTTAAGGAACCGGTATTGCTCATACCTGGCAGGGTAGCTGCATTAAAGGCCATGATGGTAGCCTCAGGAGTTTGAGCACCAACAATGTTAGCCTTTTGAATAATACTCTTAATGCCGAGATCAGCTGTACTTCTTTTGCTAATATCATCCGCAGCTACAGAAACCATACCAGCGCTTGACTTTCTAGCTCCGGACAGAACATCAATACCTGCAACCTCAATAACATTCTTTACACCGGGGATAGCCTTAACCTTTTTCTCCAAAGCATCCATGGTCTGAATGGCACGATTGGAGGAGGCTGATTCCGGCAGAGCAAAGGTAATCATGGCAAAATTCTGATCCTCATCCGGCACGAAGGCACTGGGAATCATTTTAAAGAAGCCCATGATAAGCACACCCATAATCAAGAGGGAGCACATACTTAGCTTGAAAAATTTCAGCAAAAATTTAACTTGTTTAACATAGACTCCCGTATATCTTTCCAAAAGCTCGTTAAATTTACGGAAGACCTTAGCAATAGGTCCATTACCTGTTTGCTCCTGTTTAGGTCTTAAAACCAAGGAACAAATAGCAGGACTTAGGGATAACGCAACAATACCGGAGATAGTCAAAGCCACCGTAATAGTCAAGGCAAACTGCTTGTACAATACGCCGGTTGTTCCACCCAAGAAGGATACCGGAAGGAAAACGGCAAATAGTACAAAGGCTGTAGCCACAATAGGACCTGATACCTGTTGCATAGCACGATAGGTAGCTTCCTTAGGAGACATACCTAATTTATCGATGTTACTGGTAACTGCTTCTACCACAACGATAGCATCATCTACTACGATACCAATAGCTAATACGAGAGCGAAAAGAGTTAAGGTATTAATAGTAAAACCAAAAATTAAGAAAGAGGCAAAGGTACCAACCAAGGAAACCGGAATAGCTAAAGTAGGCACCAAGGTTGCACGCCAATCCTGCAAGAAAATCCAAGTAATAAGTACAACTAGGATCAAGGTTTCCATAAAGGTTTGACCCACTTCTTTAAGAGACTCTCTTACATAATCCGTATTATCCTGAATAATAGTTAACTTCATATCAGGAGGGAAAGCCTTCTCAGCCTCAGCCAAAACTTCCTTAACCTTAGCTACGGAGGTTAAGGCATTAGCATCAGTATTTAAGTTGATGGGATAAATAACTGCATTTTCTCCATCCAGCTTACCTACAATAGCATCACTACGAGCACCTAATTCTACTCGAGCGATATCCTTAATTCTTACTACGGAGCCTTCATTGCTTCTAATAATGATATTACCAAATTCTTCAGGAGATGCTAAACGACCTCTTACACGAGCAGAATATTGGAATTCCTGATCAGCAGCAGAAGGACGAGCACCAATAGAACCTACAGGAGCCTGAACGCTTTGAGTTTTAATAGCGGAGCTAACATCACTGGCAGTGATTTTCAGCTGTGCCATCTTTTGAGGGTTCAGCCACACACGCATACTCAGCTCCGGTCCATACTCACCTACGCTGGACACACCTGGTACACGCTTTAAAGCATCTACGAAGTTAATAGAGCCATAGGTTTTTAAGAACATGGAATCATAAGTATTATTGGGTGAAGTCAAAGAAAAATACATAATTGTTTCTGCAGATTCCTTGGTAGTAGTGATACCATAGCCTGTTACTTCAGAAGGCAGGGAAGCGTTAGCCTGTGCCACTCTATTTTGCACCTTAACAGAAGCCATATCAGGGTCTGCACTTAAATCGAACATTACATCCAAGGTATAGTTACCATCGTTATCGCTGGTGGAGCGCATATCGATCATGTTATCTACACCGTTAACCTTCTTTTCTATAGCCTGTGCCACAGATTGCTCCACAACCTCAGCGTTAGCACCTACATAGTTAGTAGATACACGTACACGAGGATTGGAAATCTGAGGATACTGAGCGATAGGCAAATTGTATGCCGCTAAACCACCGCAAAGTATAATAATAATAGATAATACGCAGGCAAAAACAGGATGATCTATAAAATACTTAGCCACTATGTTTACCTCCCATATTATTTAGAAGCGGAAGCAGCAGCCTTCGCTTGAGCACCACCCGCTGTTGGTTCAGTGGTATCTAGATCTTTTTCCGTAATCATAGTAGCTTCAACAGTAGCACCATTAGAAATCTTTTGTACGCCTTCGGTAACGATGGTTTCTGTGCCATCTAAGCCACTTTCCACTAGCCATAAACGACCAACACGAGCACCTAAGGTAACTTCCTTCATGATAACCTTCTTATCAGCACCTACTACATAAACAAAATGCTTGTACATCAAATCGGTTACCGCACGTTGAGGCACCAAAATAGCATTGCTACGTGTTTCACCCACCAAGGTGATATGCGCAAACATACCTGGTAGAAGTACACCATCAGCATTAGGGAATTCAGCCTTTAAAGTCAAGGTACCGGTAGTGCTGTCTACACTTCTATCTACTTGATTAACCACACCCTTGGAGGGATAAACCTTGCCGTCACTTAAGGTCAAAGAAATATCCTGCAAACGGCCACCATTATTGGTATTGCCCTTCATAATACTGAGATAGTCATTTTCAGCCAAGGAGAATTTAACACGCATGGGGTCACTATTGGAAATACTAGTTAGCACGGTGGAGCTAGCAGTAACAAAGCTGCCTTCAGCCAAGCAATTAGTATCCACCTTACCAGCAAAGGGAGCTACAATATTAGTATCCGTCACATCTACCCGAGCATTATCCAAAAGAGCTCTTTGGGCATTTACCGTAGCCTGAGCCTGTGATAGTTGAGTATTATAGCTGTCTAAGGTTTGCTTAGAAACAGCGCCCTGTTGATATAGTGTTTGATAACGTGCTGCATCTCTAGTCACATTAGCCAGATTAGCCTCTGCGTTAGCTAAATTAGCCTCAGCATTATACACGTTATTTTGATAGTTGCGGGGGTCAACTACAAATAAAAGCTGTCCTGCCTCTACGTAATCTCCTCCATTAACTAACTTCTTCACGATATTGCCGGTAACCTTGGATTTAATCTGCACTTCATCCTTAGCCTCAATAAAGCCGGTATAATCATAGGTTAAGGGAGTATCCCTTTTAATTGCCTTCATAGCCTTTACTGCCACTGCTTTAGGAGCAGCGCCCTGTTGTTTTCCGCCACAGCCTAAAACTCCTAAAAGCATGAGACCGGATAATCCTAATGCAAGGATTTTCTTTTTTTCCAACATGTCAAACCTCCTGAATATATGTAAAATATTATACATTAATGCCCTACAAACATACGGTTTATTATAACCGAACTCTCTTTAAGTTGCAATTTCCATTTTTGCAACTTTTTAATTATTTATCTTCTGTTTTCTTTATTTTGCTTTCATTAGCTCTCTTTGACTGCTTAGTCGATTTTTCGTTTTGCAAAAGGCCCTTGTTAAGTAGCTCGCCTAAGTCCTCAGGTCTTAGTTCAAACTCCCTGCCATCATTATAAAGAAGCACTAAGCTATCTCCATCAAAATAATAGCTATAAACATTTTTCTTGTTTACCACAAGGTTTTCCTTCTTGCTTTTTACCAGCACAATACGCCAAAAAGCACTCTGGTCACTAACAAGCTTGGCCAGTGGAACATCCTGACCTGTTGCCAGATCAAAGTTGAAAGCCTCTGCAATAATCTCAGGAGTGTGATTTTTCACCGCAGAGCCATAAAAGAAGAGTGAAACGAAATTACGTCCTAAAAACTTATCATCGTACTTCACCTGAGCTTGGCCCTTACCTACTACGGACTGCAAAATATTTTTTGCATAGCCCTCCAGTTGCTTATTGATAAGCCCCTGTTGATGTGGAGGTAATTTGCCAAAGTGAGGATAAAGGACATTACTTCCTTCCACCACTACATTTTCCTTACTAATAGTATAGCCCGAGGGTCCAATAAAGGCTTCATTACTTAAAAAGTCTCTGCGACTTTCCAAGGTAGTTTGAAAATCTACCCTGCTGTGCTGCCAAACACCGGCCTTGTATTCCCATCTGGTTCTAACATAACCCAGGGCATCACTATTCATAACACCAACAACTCTTTGAGTAGTAATAAGCTCGTCTCTGCCGTCACCGTTGGTATCCACCGCTATCATTCCCTGCAAATCCTGAACCGTAGGTCTAAGACCGCTTTCCTTAAGACTACCATCAGTATTATAAGCATTAAGTCGCACATAGGTACTGGCATCCGCAGGTAAATCCAAGGTGATGCTTTTCCTTAAGGCCGGCAAAACCAGCTTCACCTTAAAATCAGGTTCAAAATTACCGGTCACTACAACTCCTCTATTTTCATAGGAGCCAAAAATCTCCCGTGCCGGATTGGTGGTAAAATCTAAAACTCTATAATTCACAATACCACCGCTGCCACCGGTAGGAGCTGCTACAATAATATTCTTGCACCCGTTGCCGGAGACATCACAGGTCGTTAAATAAGCATCATAGCCGCCTAGATTACTGGGACGAACAAAGCCTTTAATCTGATCTGTCTTAGGGTTCTTAGCCACAACATATAAATCTGTACGATAATGAGTGCTGCCAGACAGCTTATTACCCATTAAAAGCACTGTTTCTTCAATTCCATCTCCGTCCACATCAGCGCTCAAGCGGGCAATCTCTTCTCCTCGCTGCAGCTGTGGATTAACTAAACGAACAGGAGCCTTTGTCACAGACTTTACCGGAGTGTTAGTTGCCGGAATCCTTTTCTCTCCGTCACCAGCATTTTCCTTGGGCATTTCATTTTGAGCCGAAACAGTAATTCTCTTTTCTAAACCTATTTCAGCCTTATCCTTAGCTAAAGCAATATTACCTATATTAATAGTCAAAGCGCCCACTAAAATCGCACTCAACCATTTATCAATTTGTTTTGGCATAAAACCCTCCCTTTCCACTTTCCTTCATATTATACTATGAATAAATCCATATTACCACTCATGGAAATTAAATTTTAGGTTGCCATCTTCACCTCTAAGCCTTAAAATATCACATAGTAGACATTGGGGAGGTTAAATGATGACAACTGACAAAAAAATAATTCAAGTAAACGAACGGGTACCTTGGTTAATGTGCTTGCCGCTAAGCCTGCAGCATCTTTTCGCCATGTTTGGGGCTACCATTTTAGTACCATTTTTATTTAAGGTGGATCCTACCACCTGTATTTTTCTTAACGGCTTAGGAACACTTTTGTACATTTTTCTCACTAAGGGTAAGGTTCCTGCCTATTTAGGGTCCAGCTTTGCTATTATTTCTCCTGTACTTTTAGTTATGTCCACCTCTTCCTATGCAGCAGCTCAGGGAGGCTTTATTGTTTTCGGTCTTATTTATTGTGTTATTGCCCTCCTTATTAATAAGGTAGGCACTGCTTGGATAGATGTTATTTTCCCACCTGCAGCCATGGGCGCTATCGTAGCCATCATCGGCTTGGAGCTTGCTCCTACTGCTGCCGGCATGTCAGGTCTAACTGCCGAAGTAATTAATCCGGCCCATGTGGGAGTTGCACTTTTCACCTTACTAATTACCATTATTGCTTCCGTGGCCTTTCGTGGCTTTTTAGCCATCATTCCCATTTTATTCGGTGTTATTTGCGGCTATGGGGCAGCCTTTGCTACAGGGCTGGTTGATTTTACCCCGGTCATTAATGCACCTTGGTTTCAGGTGCCCCACTTCAGTGCTCCTGTTTTTCAACTAAACGCTATTTTAATTATCATTCCTGCTGTACTAGTTACTCTAGCAGAGCATATAGGTCACTTAATTGTAACCGGTAATATCATCGGCAAAAATTTAGTAGATGACCCAGGCCTACCTCGTTCTCTGGCGGGTGATGGTCTAGCTACGGTTTTAGCAGGTGCCTTTGGCGGAGCTCCTAATACTACCTATGGTGAAAATATCGGTGTTCTGGCTTTAACCAGAGTTTACAGCGTTTGGGTAGTAGGAGGCGCTGCTGTTTTGGCAATTTGCCTTTCCTTTGTGGGCAAGCTTAGCGAGCTCATCCGCAGCATTCCTTCCCCAGTTATGGGTGGTGTGTGTCTCCTACTTTTTGGCGTCATTGCTGTTAGTGGTATTAGAATTTTTGTGGACAGAAAAGTGGACTTTACCAAATCACATAACATGGTTATGACTGGCACCATTATGATTATCGGTCTGTCCGGTGCTAAGCTAACCTTCGGGACAGTTACCGTCCAGGGTATGGTGCTAGCTACCATAGTAGCCGTTATTATGAGTTTAATCTTCCGTCTCCTAGGCATTAGAGATAATATTTAACATTAACAAAAAAGACTTCCGGAACTATATCCGGAAGTCTTTTTTTATGCTAATTGTCAAGGCATCTAGCTAGTAGCAAGCTTAAAAGCCAGGAGTTAAAGAACTAGCAGAATATTTTAAAATATATTGTTTAACCGGTTCGCTTTGGAAAATCTTCACAAACTTCTTATAGGTAGGATTATCCTTGTCCTCAGCACGTGCAGCAATAATGTTCACATAAGGACTGGTATTATCCTCGGTAGCTACAACTAGCTTCCTATCAAGCTTAGCATCATCAGCATAACCTGCATTGATAATGGATATAGCAGTGTCATCCAAGGTTCTGGGTAATTGTGGAGCTTCTAGCTCAATAATTTTTAAATTCAAAGGATTTTCCGTAATATCATGCACCGTTAGCTTAGTGGATTTTACATCCTCTTTAACCTTAAGCAAACCCTTTTTACTAAGTAGAAGTATAGCTCGACCGCCATTAGAGGGGTCATTAGGAATGGCAACCTTATCCCCTGTTTTAATTTCCTTAATATCTTTAATTTTCTTAGAATAGGCCTTTAAAGGAGCCAAATAAGTATTGCCAATGCTAACAAGCTTAGTACCGTTCTTTTCGTTAAAAGCTTCTAGAAAAGGACCATGCTGATAAGAGTTCAAATCGATATCCTTTTGAGCCAGAGCCTGGTCAGGTGTAACATAATCAGAGAAAGTTTTAAGCTTTACAGTAAGGCCTTCCTTAGCTGCTTCTTTCGCTACAAATTCCAAAATGTTTTCAGAGTATCCAGGTGTTACGCCCACCGTAATAGTAGTTGTTTTAGCATCCCCTGCTTTTGCCGCCTTCTTCTCCGTAGTGCCGCAGCCTGAAAGTAAGCCTGTCAAAAATACTCCCACCAACGCGCCAACAATCAAATTACTTTTCTTCATCATTAATTCCTCCTAAATTTGTATTAACTTGTAGCAACTAAGGAGATAATAAAAAAATACTTCCATCCCTATAAAGGGACGGAAGTACCGTGATACCACCCTATTTTGTCTGGAATTCACATTCCAAACCTTATCAGGTACGCAGGCCTAAGCCATCAATACCCTAGCACTGTAACGGGAGCACCCGGACGGTCTAATTATTCGACCAATCTGCTCGGAGGCCATCTTCCATGAATTCCCTTGCCCTCTCTTTCACCATACTGCCAAGAGTTCTCTACGCCAAAATAATTCATGTACTATTCTCTTCATCGCAACTATCAAGTTGCTATAAAAGATATCACTTTTTAATCTGCCTGTCAAGAATTTTTTTAAAAAAACTTCACAAGAGGATAGCACCTTATTGTATAATTTTAATTCTGCCCTGGGGTTGAAAATATTCTGCGCCAACTTTACCCTTTAAAACTTCCTTGAGATAATTCTCCGCAGCTTGGACATCCACATAACCTAGGCTATAACGTCCATCATCCCCGTGGGTTAAGAGTGCTCCGTAAGCATCGCCACCGTTACAAATAAAATCAGAAGCAACTAGAACATAGGTAGCCTGAGCATCAAAGGGCTTATTAGCTACCTCCGTAATTTGCACTCTAGTGCCGGGCCTAGCAGGGGCATGATACGTAGAGCCCGGATAGATGGGTCCCGGATAATAGGGAAGCTTGGTATTGACCTCATACTTAATACCTGCTACCTGGGGAAAAGCACCCATAGCCTTAGGCAGGACACATGTAGCCGCCTCCAAAATTTCTAAAAGTTCCTGTCCTTTAATGCGCACTATTTCCAGTTGAGAATGATAGGGCAGAACACCTAAGAGTGTCCCCTTGGTAAGCTTGCCCGCAGGTATGGAGCTCCTCACGCTGCCACCGTTTACAAGGGCCCCGTCTACTTTACCCTTTAAAACGTTGGCACGTCTTGCTTGCCACAGAAAACTGTCAGCCACAAAATTGCCTAGATTGGTTTCCTCCGTCCTTACTCCGGGACTGCGATTACCATTTAAAAAGACCGTAGTCGTGCCTATCTCTTGTGCCAATTCTTTTTGCACTGCGCTTGCTGCCTTATCTATTAAGCGTTTAACCTTAGGGTCTTCTTCATTAAACATGCCATAAACCTTGAGTTCTTCCTGCCACTGACCATTTCTGTGCACAACCATGCCGATATTCTCAGTGTAGCAACCAGTCTCGGCAATGAGAGTATCCTTAACGCGGAATTTTTTCACCTGATGGTCGTGTCCATCAAGACAAAAATCAAGGCCATGCACATTGGCAACAACATCATCAGCACGGTTAGGCCTGACTTCATCGCCACTGCCTAAATGACTAAGAGCTAGCACTATATCACATTGAGCAGCTTTTAACTTATCCACTTCCTGCTGTACTAGGGCATACAATTCCTGTCCAGCTAGAAACTTGAGTCCTCTCACATTCCTAGGATTAGTACTGGTAGGTGTTTGTGGTGTAGTAATACCTACTACACCAACTTTATATCCATTTTTACAAATAATGGTAGACGGGGCAAGAAGTGTCTTTCCTGTAGCTTCCACCATAACATTACTAGTCACAACAGGAAATTTAGCTTCCTTGACCCTCTGTTGCAAAACATCCTGACCGTAATCAAATTCATGATTGCCCAGGGTCATAGCATCATAACCACAAGCATTCATGAAGGTAATTCCTGTTTTGCCCTTGCTCAAATTCACCAGATTATTATCCTGGATCACATCACCTGCATCCACCAGCACTACAGTTTTGCCCTGAGACTCCAAATACTTTTTTAGAGCAGCTACTGTGGCCATCCCATTAATGCCCTCCGCCCTTTGGTCAAAGCCATGAGTGTCGTTGGTATGGAGCACCACAAGCTTACTCAAATCGGCAGCCCAAACTACGTTCATTACTGCTAAGAGCAAACAGCCACACAGAGTTAAAATTCTCTTACCACCCACCATCTTGCACCTCCCAGCTTTTACCCATCAGCTTAATTTTTCTATTTACTCCCTACTTCACAATCTCCCCCGGCCAATCACCGATACCTCCAAAGTCAAAGACAGAAGTGTAGCCCATGGCAATAAGCTTATTAGCAGCTTGTCTGCTACGATTGCCACTACGACAGTAGACTAAAATCTCTGCTTTTTTATCCGGTAATTCCGCAGGCGGAGTCTTGTCAATGGTTTCGTTCGGCACGCAAATAGCTTTGGGGATATGCCCTGCAGCATACTCCTCCTTAGTACGTACGTCCAAAACGATAGCCTTAGGATTTTCCTTCATGCGAACCTGCGCCTCTTGAGCTGTGATTTTTTGGTAAGTGCTGCCAGTACTTTTAACAGGCGTAGTAGCATTGGTACTGCCACAGCCCGTAAGGAACATTACCATAACTAAAGACAGGCAAAGTTTTAATTTGGTTTTCATAGTACATCTCCTTTGCGTAATTTAGTTTTAAACTATAATCCCTGCTAAATGATCGCATTCATGCTGAATAATTTGTGCTGTCCAACCGTTAAAACGATTTTGCTGAGGGCGAAACTTTTCATCTTTATAACTCACTTCTATATTCTCATAGCGAGTCACCATCCTCTGTCCGCTTAAGGACAGGCACCCTTCTTCCGTAGTGAAAGGTTTATCTCTCTGAGTAATAAGAGGATTAACCATAAGCATATTAGTTTTACCCACTGCCACAATAATAATCGCCTTATTTACGCCTATCATATTGGCTGCCATTCCTACGCACTCATCCCTATGGGCCTTTAAGGTATCCTGCAAATCCTTAATTACCTGCTTATACTTAATAGTGGCTG
>CAZTGQ010000004.1:0-16537 GCA_964613345.1 uncultured Acidaminococcales bacterium
TTTAATCTTTTATTTAAGTCATCAGATTTTTTTATATGGATTATTTAGCCTCTTAACTTGACATATAGGCGGGAATTGTTTATATTTTTAACATACATTTAATTAATATAGGTGGGGGGAATATAATAATGAAGAAAGCATTTGTTACAAAGGCTCAGGTGGAAGCCATTGCTCAGCAATATCCAACACCTTTTTATCTTTATGATGAAAAGCAAATCAGGGAAAATGTACGCAAGGTTTTAAAGGCCTTTGCTTGGAATAAGGGCTTTAAGGAGTATTTTGCTGTCAAGGCCACTCCCACACCTAAGCTCTTGCAAATTTTGAGAGAGGAAGGGTGCGGTACGGACTGCTCCTCCTATACAGAATTGATTATGAGCGACGTGTGCGGTTTTAAGGAAAGTGAGATTATGTTTTCTTCCAATGAGACTCCGGCGCAGGACTTTCAATTGGCAAGAAAATTAAATGTTATAATTAATTTGGATGACATTACCCATATTGACTTTTTAGAAAAGGTAGCTGATATTCCTGAGACAATAAGCTGCCGCTTTAATCCAGGCGGTAATTTTGCTATTGCCAACAATATCATGGATAATCCCGGTGATGCCAAGTATGGTATGACCTTAGCGCAAATGAAGGAAGCTTTTACTATTCTAAAGGGTAAGGGCGTTCGTCATTTTGGTATGCATGCTTTTCTAGCTAGTAATACGGTGACCAATGATTATTATCCGGAGCTTGCTAAGCAGCTGTTTAGTGTAGCTGTGGAAATAAAGGAAGAAACCGGTATTGCGGTAGAATTTATTAATCTATCCGGTGGCGTAGGCATCGCTTATAAACCGGAACAGAGTGAAAATGATATTGCGGTAATCGGTGAGGGAGTGCATAAAGCCTTTGACGAAATCCTCGTACCTAACGGTATGGGCAATGTGGCTATTTTCACGGAAATGGGTCGTTTTATCATGGGACCTTATGGTGCTCTCATTACTAAGGCAATTCATGCTAAGCATATTTACAAGGAATATATTGGCGTGGATGCTTGTGCAGCTAATCTGATGCGTCCTGCTATCTATGGTTCTTATCATCATATTACTGTTTTGGGTAAAGAAAATGCCCCCTGCGACCACAAGTATGACGTGGTTGGCGGCTTGTGCGAAAACAATGATAAGTTTGCGGTGGATAGAATGTTGCCTAAAATTGATACCGGAGATTATCTCTTCCTGCACGATGCCGGAGCACATGGCTTTTCTATGGGCTATAACTACAATGGTAAGCTAAGAAGTGCAGAGCTACTTTTGCAAGAGGATGGCAGTGTAGAAATGATGAGAAGGGCGGAGACACCGGCAGATTATTTTGCAACCTTTGATTTTACCGGTTTGTTTAAAAAATAAGTATGAATGATAAAGAAAAAAGTCAGACCTTTGGTGCGTTAAACGATATACGAGATTTTAAATTTAGACTGGCTCTAGAAGGAGCTTTAGTAGGTGTGCTCTCCGGGTGTATTATTGGTTTTTACCGCTTCTGTTTAGAGGAGCTGGACCGGCATAGACCACAGCTCTATAGCTTTTTTCGGGACGCCAGTCCCCTTTATGTGCTTTTGTGGGCGGTTGTGCTGGTGATTATTGCAGCTTTAATTAACAAGCTGGTTAACCTGGCTCCACTATCCGGAAGTAGCGGGATTCCACAGATTAAGGGTAATATTCTGGGAGTATATAAAACCAGTTGGTGGCGTATTATTGTTGCTAAGGTGCTTAGCTGCATTATGGCAGTGGGGGCAGGTTTGTCCTTGGGCAGAGAGGGTCCTTCTATACAATTAGGCGGCATGGCCGGTCAGGGCGTTAGCAGAATGCTGGGCCGCAGTAGAGTAGAGGAGCGCTGTCTTATCAGTAGTGGAGCCGGTGCAGGCTTGGCGGCAGCTTTTAATGCTCCTATGGCCAGTGTTCTTTTTACCATGGAGGTTATTCACCGCACCTTGTCTCCCCTTGTACTTTTACCTACTTTAGTAGCAGCGCTGACCAGTACCTTGGTAGCACATGTAATTTTTGGTAGAAATACTATTTTTGCTATTCCAACCTTAGGCTTAGTAGAATTCAAGGCACTGCCTCATATTGTTTTTCTAGGTGTGATTTTAGGCTTTGCCGGTGTTATTTTTAATAAGGTGATGCTTAGTAGTGGCAAGCTTTATCAGCTGCCTATTTTTAAAAGTAATTTTCGCAGGTATCTTTTCCCTTTGCTTTTGACTATTCCATTAGGCTTTTATTTGCCTCAGATTATGGGTGGCGGGGATGCTATTGTAGAGCATTTAGTATATTCTTCTTCACCTTTGCAATTTTTGGCTTTTATTTTAGTAGCTAAGCTTATCTTTACTATGGTTAGCTCCGGTTCCGGAATTCCCGGAGGCACCTTGCAGCCTATGTTGGTCATGGGCGCCCTGTGTGGGTATATTTATGCTGTCATCATGATTAATGCAGGACTATTGGCAGAGACCTATCGTATTCACTGTGTAGTCTTTGCTATGGCGGGAATTTTTGCCGCCTCCATTCGCTCGCCCTTAACCGGTATTATTTTAGTGTTAGAGCTTACTGGTTCTTTTAGGCATCTGGTACCCTTGTCTTTGGTAACTCTTTTTGCTTATAGCATCGCTGAGTTTTGCCATTGTCCGCCTATTTACGATGCAGTTTTGCAGCGTTCCTTGGCTAAGGATAGAAAAAATCCCACCGTCATGGTGGAACCAAGCACTAGGAATATTGTAGAAATTCCAGTGGAAAGTGGTTCCGTAGCCGATGGGAAATTGCTCAGTCGTATTGCTTGGCCCGGTAGTGCTTTGGTCGTAGCAGTAAAGCGAGGGGAACATGATATTATCCCTCGAGGTGATACTAGATTACTGGCCGGAGATTATATTTACGTTATTGCCGAGAATAAGGATGGGGATTTAGTTAGAGAGCTTATGGTTCATTTATAATCGCCTCTGTCCACCACCATGGTGTAACCGTATTGTTTTAATTGAGTGCTCAGCAGCTGTAGATTGGTGTGAATATCACCGTCTACAGCTGATTTTTTATTGTAGAGAGCGTAATTGGCCTGTGCTCCTAAAGGTGTCAAATTGGGCATGAGAACATTAGCTCCAGCCAAAATAGCGTGGATACGACCTTCAGGATGAAGGGTACCTAAGGCTGTAGTAGCAGGAATATTAGCATGGGGGAGCATGATGCGTAAAATGGCTACTAGCCGTAACGTTTCTTCTAAAGAGCCTGCGCTCTGATTCCTAAAGGGTGTGTCCTTGTGGGGAATAAAGGGGCCAATACCTACCATGGCAGGCTGTAATTGGTGAATGAAGTCTAAATCCTTGGCTAAATATTCTATCTGCTGATAGGGAGAGCCTACCATAAAACCGGTACCAACCTGATAACCAATATTCTTTAGGCTGTAGAGACAGGCTTGGCGAGCAGCTAAAGAGTAGGAAGAAGGGTGAAGCCTGGAATAATGCAGGGCATCCGCTGTTTCGTGGCGTAAAAGATATCTGTCCGCTCCTGCGGCAAAAAGCTGAGCGTAGGATTCACTGCTGCGTTCGCCTATAGAAAGGGTTATGGCGCAGTCAGGATGGGCAGCTTTAATAGCACGCAATAAATCCACCAACACTTTGTCGCTGTGGTAGGGATCTTCACCTCCTTGGAGCACAAAGGTACGAAAACCAAGGTCATAGCCCTCTTGACAGCATTTTAAGATAGTCTCCTTGCTGAGGCGAAAGCGTTGGACGTTTTTGTTAGAGCAACGGAGACCACAGTAAAAGCAATCTCTGTGGCAGTGATTGGAAAATTCGATGAGACCGCGAATGTAGATGCGGTGCTGAAAGCTTTCGGTGGCTATAGCTTGCGCAGTCTGAAAAAGATTATTGCGCAGATTTTCGTCGTCGGTGGTGAGAAGCTGGGTATATTCAGGGCTTGTAAGGCGGCCTTCCTTTACTAGACGTGCTACTAAATTCATGGGATATTACCTCACTAACAAAATTTATTAACGCTTTATTATACTATATCTGCTACTTGCTGTCAGTAGCAGAACAAAAAGCCTTCCCTTAAAACAAGCATTAGGGCAGTGCCCCAAAGCCTTCCTCTAAACCAAGCATTAGGGCAGTGCCCCAAAAGCCTTCCCCCGCTGGGGGAAGGTGGCATGCCTTAGGCATGACGGATGAGGGAAGCACAAACCGGTGACAGCAATGCAAATGCAGTGGCATTAGGGTAGGCCCCAAAGCCTTCCTCTAGCCAATCATTAGGGCAGTGCCCCAAAAGCCTTCCCCCGCTGGGGGAAGGTGGCATGCCTTAGGCATGACGGATGAGGGAAGCACAAATTAGTTATAGGAGAACATTGTTATATTTGTAATGACAAATAGTGGTAATTTATTGACAATAAAAGTACATAGGGTATAATATGGGCAAGAGGTGATGGTCATGAGTCAAAGCACAAATCTTAATATAAGAATTGATAGTGATTTAAAAAGAGATATGGAAAAAATTTTTTCCGAGCTTGGTTTAACTACAACAGCAGCATTTAATATTTTTGCTAAAACTGTTGTAAGAGAACGCAGGATTCCATTTGACTTGGATTTGAATATTCATAATAATGAAACTTTAAGTGTTATTAGAGATGTAAAAAATAAAAAAAACTTACATGGGCCCTATAACAATGTTGATGAGTTATGGGAGGCGTTAAATGCTGACGATTGAGTTTCATAGTAAATTTAAGAGGGATCGTAAAAAGGCCCTTGCACGAGGGCTGGATGATAAGCTTTTGAAAAAGGTTGTTCTTATGTTGGCTAATGAAGAGAAATTGCCGGCTAAGTATCATGACCATGAATTGATAAATTCTCGTGACTATGTGAATGTGAGGGAGTGTCATATTCAACCGGATTGGCTATTAGTATATTCTGTGGATAAGGGAAATTTAGTCCTGGTATTAATGCGAACCGGTTCACATAGTGATTTGTTTAGATAGCAGCTACTTAGGTAGGTGCTATTTTTGTTGCTACAGATGCTTTTAAGTCATTACTTTAAACCAAGCATTAGGGCGGTGCCCCAAAAGCCTTCCCCCGTTGGGGGAAGGTGGCATGCCTTGGGCATGACGGATGAGGGTTAGGTGCAATAAACAACGATGGATGAGAAGCGTACTTGACAGAAACCAAGGATATGGGCTATACTTTTTAGGTATTATGGAAAGGTGGCCGAGTGGTTGAAGGCTCTAGTCTTGAAAACTAGCGAGGTGTTAAAGCCTCCGTGGGTTCGAATCCCACCCTTTCCGCCATATAATAGTTAAGCTCTCAGGATTTTTCCTGAGAGCTTTTTTGTATATGGTTACTTGTTGCGGTTGTGTAAAAAGGTTATAATTAAAATATATCTGACGGAAGTTGACTCAAAGAAATACAGGATGAACTAAGGAGTAAGAATGGTTGAAATAAAGACAGAGCGACTAAGCATAATTCCTATGCGACTAGAGGAGCTGCAGGCACTAGTAAATCAATATAAAACTGCTGCGCCTGAACTTAGCCAAGCTTATGGTGAAATGTTAAGTAGTTGTATAAAGTTTCCTAAGGAATATCTTTGGTATACCTCTTGGAAAATTATACTAAACAAAAGTGGTGCTACTATAGGATACGCCTGCTTTAAAGGCATCATGGCTGATTGTATTTCTGAAATAGGATATGGAATTAATGAAGAATATCAGAACAAGGGCTATGCCACAGAGGCAGTTGTAGGACTATGCCGATGGGCATTTTCTACTGCGAAAGTAACATCAATTAAAGCAGAAATAGTAGCTGATAACATTCCCTCGGAGAAAGTGCTACGTAAGGCTGGTTTTGTGCCTACTGGTAAAATGGGCGAAGAAGGACCATTATTTGTTGTAGGTTGGGAGAAAAAGTGAGTGGCCAGAGGTCCTTTGAGTTGCACGTCCTGTTTTGAGCGCCGCAGTCCAGAAGTATTTACAAAGGCTATGGAGCAGGTAGAAAACTTCGAAGAAAATTTTGACGGGGAATCTTCAAGTGTACATGAGCTTACTTCTGCGAAGATATATCACCATAAACTATTTAGTGAACTTTCGATGGTAGAGGCTAAAACACACTATGACAAAAAATTAAGTAAGTAAAAAAAATTAGGGGGATGAATGTGATGAGTAAGGAAGAAATTAAGGCATTTATGGAGGATATGAAAGTTAACCAACAACCTACTGTAGAGGAATTTCATCAGGCAGTGAAGAGCGCCTATAAGGACAGAGCTACGCAGGTTTATTTTATTTGGAAGAAACTTAAGGAACTCTATCCGGAGGTAGATGCAAATAAGGTTATTCGAGAAGGTTCGTATGCTTTTGGCCTTTTTCAGGGGGAGAAAATAGCTGAAAAATATGGTGCTGAAAACATTGGACCTAAGGAAGCTATTATTGGACAGACATCTCGTGGAGGTATTTTAACTTTTGAACAAGAAATTATTCAGTTGGATGATGATAAAGCTGTTAAGCTTTTCCATTGTTGTCCTCACGCTGAAGCGTTGGCTGAGTTAGGTTGTTCTCCAGAGGAGATAAAAATGTTTTGTCGTGATATGCTGGGGCACTGTGATTATGCAATATGTAAACCTTTTCCCAATGTAACAATTGAATTTCCTACTACGGTTGCTGATGGAGAGGGCCAACCGTGTGCTATGACGATCACAAGGAAAAATAGAGATATGTAAAGGGGTGTGTTAATCGTGATTAGAAAACCTACTTTTGGGGAAGCAGTGACGCCTTTAGTGGGCATGTTGCTGCTTTTGGGGTTGGGCTATGGTAAATTTGGCTTACCTATTCAGGTTCTTTTGATTTTAGCAGCAGGTATTGCTGCGATTATAGCTGGTAGAGTTGGCTTGACTTGGAAGGAAATGCTGCAGGGTATTAGTGATAAAATTAATAGCTCGCTACCTTCTTTGTTCGTAATGGTTTGTGTAGGTGCTATGATTGCTAGTTGGATGGTGTCTGGCACAATTCCTATGCTTATTTATTATGGAATTAAGATTATCAACCCAGAATATTTATTTGTTACTGCATTCTTAGTTACTGCCGTAATATCTACTTTTACCGGGACGTCTTTTGGCTCGGCTGGTACTGCTGGTGTGGCTATTATGGGTATTGCTATTGCTTTAGGTGTACCGCTCCCCATTGCTGCTGGTGCTGTTTTATCAGGTGCAGTTTTTGGAGACAAGCTTTCACCTTTTTCGGATACAACTATTTTGGCTCCTATCGCAGCTGGTAGTGAATTATATGACCATATTCGTCATATGCTTTATACGACTGGAGCATCCACGGTTGTTTGCTTGATTGTATTCACCCTTGTGGGCAAGTCGCTTCCTGTGGGAAGCATGAGTGATGCAAACACGGTGAATTCTATTTTAGGCAATTTAGAAGCTCTTTATAAATTCAATCTTTTATTACTGGTACCGCCAGTTTTGGTATTCTGGGGAGCATACACAAAAAAGCCTACCATTCCCATGTTACTTCTATCTGCTTTTGTAGCTATTGCTTTAGGTATGTATTTTCAAGGATTTACTTTGAAGGTGGCACTTAATGCATTTGTTAAGGGCTTTAATGTTAGTATGATACCAGGAGTAGCTAATGTGAAGGTGGTAAAGGCCATTGCCACATTGCTAAATCGCGGTGGATTGATGGGCATGATGAGCACTGTGCTGTTGGTGTTTTGCGCTTTTGCTTTTGCAGGAATATTCTCTAAGGCTGGCTGTATTGAAGTGATCTTGGAAAAAATAGTAAATGCTATTAAGTCTGTAGGAGGACTTATTGCCGCTACAGTGGCGTCAACTTTGTTTATGAGTATAGTGACAGGTAGTTCTTATTTAGCTATTTTGATTCCGGGAGAGATGTTTCAAAGCCTATACAAAAAATTTAAATTGGCGCCTGTGAATTTGTCTAGGACCTTAGAGGATGCAGGTACATGCGCAGTGCCGCTTGTTCCCTGGTCCGTAGCTGGTACTTATATGGCCGCAACTTTGGGCGTACCAACTATTGAGTATATGCCATGGGCTATATTGTGCTACTGTAGCATGATTTTCGCACTTATTTTTGGTGTTACTGGGTTTGGTATCAAGAAAGTGGAGTAGTGTCGAAATTGTTAACGCCTTAAAGAGCACTTTGGAAGAGGGAACGGTAGACTAAGTGCAGAAAATTTGCGGAGAATAGTAAAAAGCCTACCAGTATTATCGGTAGGCTTCTATTTTTCGGTTCTCTGTCAAACGTAATTGCTGAACATGGCTATGCCTATTCTTTTTGCAAAAAAGGTAGAAAAGACTAGAATGTCTTTTCTACCCCAATATTTATTATAGAACCATTTTTTGCCTACTAAACTATGTAGTTACGTTTTAAAGTCTATTTCATAAATTGTCCATCAGTAATAAGTGTCTCTAGCTCGTTTAACATAACCTTCGCTTCCTTATAATTCTTGTTGGCAATGGAAGCTGTTAGATAATTAGTGAGTGCCAAGGGGGCAGCAAAGGTGTTCTTAAAGGATACCCCTGTTACATTACAGTGAAGCATAACCGTGGCACATCCTTTTACGTGGGAGTTATATTGATCGGTGATTAAAACAATGGGAACTTTACGTTTGTGCAGTAATTTTAAAATAGTAATACATGAGGCGGTATAGCGTGGAAATAAATAACAAATGCAAACATCTTTGGACGTAAGCTTGGCAATATCTTCAATATACATTTCAGAAATAGGTTGCACCAAGGAAATATTGGACTTAATTTGGCTCAAACGAGAATACATATAGTGTGCTAGGGCAAAGGATGCCCTTAGGCCCAAAATATATACAGAGGAGGCTTTGATGATTAGGTTTTCTGCTTTGATGATAGTAGCTTCAGGAATGCTTTTCATGGTTTGATTAATATTGTTAATATCGTTTTGGTAGGACTCCATACAGAGGGAGTCCTTTTTTATTTTACCTATAGTATTTTCTAAGCGGTTAGGTAGACGAAGATGTTCTTGCAGACCAGCTTGAATGGCTTTTTGCATAGCGGAAAAACCATCAAAACCTAAAAATCTGGCAAAACGAATTACTGAAGTAGTACTTACTTTTATTTTAGCAGCGACATTATCTAAAGTATCAAAAGCAACTGAATCAATATTATTTTGCATGTATTTTGCTACTATTCTTAGGGAGGGAGTCATTTCTTCTGACTTTTCCCCTATTAAATATAAAACATCTGACATGGCAATAAAATTCTCCTTAAATATTGTGTTTGACATATTAAAAGTATATATTATCTGGACCTCAATAGCAAGTGATCTGGGAGAGTGGAGTGGTAGCAACCTGTATTATATGTTCCATTCATTACAAAATATGAAGTGTGAAAGCATAATAAAATAATATATTGAAATATACAAAAATGTATTATATACTACAAAAAAGAAAATAGTACAGAAAAGTTGGCCAACATTTCATAAGCGTACTAAATAAAATTTGAGGAGGAAGATGATGATACCATTAGTAAAGCTTACGGGAGGTACGTTAGATGCGGTGTTTTTGTATACTGCAGTTCTAGGTCTGCTATTATTAGTTGCAACTGTTATAAGAGTGCATATTCCCTTGTTTAAAAGATTATTTATTCCAGCTTCGTTAATAGCAGGTGTAATAGGATTAATTTTAGGCCCTCATATGCTCAAAATAATACCTGCTCAGATGTATGCGTATTGGTCCGCGTTGGCAGGCAGATTAATAGTCCTAGTTTTTGCACCTATGTTAATAACAGGGTCTTTGCCTCAATTTAAAAAGTTAGCAAATATTGCGGGACCACAGGTTGTTTATTCGTATGCTTCAACTTTCTTGCAATATTCTTTGCCTCTACTTTTAGGAGCTTTGCTTCTAGGACCTGTGTTTGGAGTCAATGATCTGTTCGGTACTATAGTAGAACAGGGGTGGGCCGGTGGACATGGTACATCGGGCGGAATGTCAGCTATTTTCAATGAATTAGGTTATGCAGATGGCGCTTCTTTGTCTGTAACTTCTGCTACAGTAGGTTTGATCTTTGGTATAGTAGGTGGTACTGCTATTATTAATTATGCAGTGCGCAAGGGTTGGACCTCTGTTCTAAAGGTACAAAAGGATGGAGAAGAAGTCAGTGATTTGTTTGGACAGGAGAAAAGCCAAATAGGTAGTAGGGTTACCATTAGTCAGGATGTTATTGAGGGGTTTGCCTTTCATTTATCCTTAATTGGTGCAGCAATGTTTGTTGGTTGGATTTTGGTTAAAGCTTGCAAACTTTATCTTAATTTTTCCATTGCTTGGTTCGTAACTGCCATGATTGGTGGTCTGCTTGTGCAGTTGGTAATAGGAGGAACTAAGTGGAATAAGTGCATAGATAAGGCTACAATGTCCCGCATTCAAGGTGTGAGTTTAGAATTTTTAGTTGCAGGTGCAGTAGCTTCTGTAAATGTGCCTATAGTTGTAGCTTATGCTGTACCACTTTTAATTCAGCAGGGAGCTATGATGCTTGCTATGGTGGCCATGGTATTCTTTTTTGCTCCCAGAGTGTTTAAAACAAACTGGTTTGAAAATTCCATGGTGCTTTTTGGAACCTTCTGTGGTGTAGCTGCTACCGGCTTATTGTTACTGAGAACTGTTGATCCGGAGATGAAAACAGATGTTAGTGAAGCTTTTGCTGCCAGAACACCTTTTTGTTCACCTTTGCTGGGTGGAGGTATTTTGACGGGAATTACGCCCGGTATGGTTGCTCAATATGGTGCTTTTAAAGTTGGAATTGGTTATACAGCAGCACTTATCCTTGCCTTTTTAGTGCCCAGAATTTTTGGCTGGTGGAGCACAGGCGTAAAAACTAAGTGTTGATAAAATTATTATATGAGGAGTGGTAATTATGGAGAAGAAAACTGAATTTTTGTATTTGTCTGAGCCGGACATGATTAAAGCTGGTGTTTTAGATGCTAAGCATTGTATTGATGTTATGGATGAAGTGTTTCGTCTGCAAGGGCAGGGAGATTGCCTTATGGGAGGTGTTAATGCCAATCAGCATGGCCTTAAAATTAACTTTCCGGTAACAAGTGAATTCCCCAATATGCCTTTGGCAGGGCCGGACAGAAGATTTATGGCTATGGTAGCTTATTTAGGTGGCAGATTTAATGTTTGTGGAGAAAAATGGTATGGTTCTAATATCGCAAATACCTCTCGTGGGTTACCTAGATCTGTATTAATGTGTATGTTAAATGATCCTGATACCTGTGTCCCTCTTTGTGAGATGTCGGCAAATCTTATTAGCGCTACTCGCACAGGGGCGATTCCCGGTGTAGGAACACGTTATTTAGCTAAAAAGGATGCCAGTGTATGTGCGGTGGTTGGAGCTGGCCCTATTCAAAAGGCTTGCTTCAAGGCAATTGCAACGGAAGCAAAAAATTTAAAGAAGGTTATGGTCTACGATTTATTTAAAGAAAAGGCAGAGGCTTTTGCTCAATATGCTAAAACAGAATGTGGAGTGGAAGGCTGTGTGGCAGAAACTATGGAGGAAGCCGTAAGTCAAGGCGATATAGTGAGTTTGGCGGCGTCTCGTCTAAAACTAATTGAACTAAAAGACGAATGGCTTAAAAAAGGATCATTGATGATTATGTCCGGTCCATGTAGCGTAGATGAATCCTATTGGACTAGTGCTACTATAATTTATGATAATCAGAAAATGCATGAAAATTATATGGATGATGCTCGCGCTTCCGGAGATATAGAGGGAACATATCGTGGTATGATTGGCGGAGCAATTTATAAGCTAGTGGACGACAAAAAGCTTCCGCCTTTAAGTGAAGGAACGAATTTGGGCGAGGTTATTATGGAAAAGAAGCCTGGTAGAACAAGTGATGATCAGCGTATTGTTTTTATGACTGGTGGACAGGCTATTTATGATGTGGGCTGGGGTAAGGAAATTTATGACCGAGCTGTTGAAATGAATATTGGCACAAAATTATTGTTGTGGGATGAACCCTTTATGGGTTAAGCGATATATAAAGAAGGTGGGGAGCCGAAAGTGGAGCATAAAAAAGCTATCTTTATAACTTGCTTTGTGGCACTACTATGGAGTGTAGCCGGATTAAATATAAAAATGATTGCTTGGTCTCCCTATGCTATTGCAGGTGGAAGAAGTTTATGCGCTGTACTCTTTTTATTACCTGTTGTAGCAAAATATCGCCCTTTTAAGGTAGATAAGTATGTTGTAGGTGGTGCGGTGTGCTATGCTTTATTTAATTATTGCTATATCATGTCGACAAAACTGACGACCTCTGCCAATGCTATAATTTTGCAGTATACAGCACCCATTTATGTTGCTTTACTATCTTGGTTGTTTTTAAAAGAAAAGATCTCTAAAGCGGATATAATTAGTATGACTTTTGTGGCGTTTGGAATGGGACTTTTCTTTTTGGATGAGGCAGGCGGGGGAACACCACGGGGGAATTTCATTGCCGTTTTCAATGGTATAACCTTTGCCGGAATTTGCATTTTTCTTCATCTGCAAAAAAATGGCACCCCCATACTTTCTATGTATTTGGGAAATGTATTATCGGTAATAATTGGTTTGCCCTTTGTTTTGAAAGCAGGGATGCCCAGCCTGATTAGCGTATTCTATCTTGTGTTAGCGGGTGGCTTATTTGCTCTTACGTATGCTTTATATGCTCGAGCTAGTAAAGGGTTATCGCCTTTGGAAATAGTATTGATACCTATTATTGATCCGGTGATGAATCCAGTATGGGTATACCTAATTTTGGGGGAAAAACCGGGTTTAATATCTATAGTGGGAGGCATAATAGTTCTGGTTGCAGTTACGGGGAGAATTATATATGGCATGAAAAGATAATGCTTAATAAACTCGGACTAAGAGGGGAAGAAGGGTGAAATAACTAACTAAACAGCTTATCTAGAGTGGATTGCCTGTAGAGGCAATCCACTCTTTAATTTTTAGGCTTTGAAAATAGTTTAGTTGGACTCTACTATAGTTAAGGGCACAGATCTGATGATCTTGGAGATACTAAGGCTAAAAGCAAAAGTGGTTGTAATATCTGCTTCGTAATCTGTTGTTATTTCTCATCATAAAAAATTACTTAAAAATATAATGTTTTTATCAACATGATTACAAGAAAATGATATAATAAGCTCAGAATAATGGGGAGATTATTATGAGCAAAAGCTGCTATAGCGGAATGAATTCTAATAATTTTCAAAAAAATAGGAGCAATAAAGGGCCGGTCCTCTGCGGACTGGTAGTCCTTTTATTGCTCTTTTCCTTTTTAGGTCAAGTTCAAGGAGCCGCTGGCAAAATGCCCTTAGAATCCAGCAAACATGTGCTTTTTATTAGTTCTTATTCCTTGGGGTGGGAAAGTGTGCCTGAGCAGATTAAGGGGTTAAAGCAAGCACTGGATCCTGTAGCTAGCATGGAAAGTGTTTTTCTCTACGGTAAGGAATTATCGGAGCAGGATGCTATGACTAGAGCCGGTCAAAGCTTTAGCGCCCTTAAGCTATTGCCCCATAACTATGATTTGCTTATAGCAGGAGATGATTTGGCCCTGGAATTTGTTTTGGAAAATAGACAGAAGCTTTTTGCCGAAGTTCCCCTAGTATTTTTAGGTATTAATACGGAAGCCACAGCCCAAAAGGCTGCCAAGCTGCCAGGTGTTACCGGGGTAGTAGAGTCCTTTCCTATGGACAAGACCATTGCTTTAGCTAAAAAGCTTTATCCCAGAGCAGAAAAGGTTATTGCTATTACAGATAATACAGCCTCCGGACAGGGTTCGTTAGAACAATTCTTGGCGTGTCAGTCTGCTTTCCCTCAACTAAAGTTTCAAGTTATTAACGCAGGTGTTCTGACCAAACAGGATTTAGTCAAACAATTGGATAACATTAACGGTAAAAATTACATAGTGCTTTTCTTGATGTTAACTAAGGATAAAGAGGGAAATTATTATAGTCTGAAAGATGGCGTAGAGCTTGTTACCTCCCATGTACATCAGCCTGTTTTTAAAAGTGATGAGGTTGGTGTTTCCTATGGCCTTTTTGGCGGTAACATAATGTTCTTTAAGGATATGGGGGAATTGGCAGGGAGCATGGCGGTGGATATTTTAAGGGGGAGGAATCCTCATACGCTTCCTGTGGCCGTTACACCAACGAAATATGCTTTTAATAAAAGAGTAATGACCAAATTTGGAATTAACGCAGAGAAGCTTCCCTCCGATGCTGTATTTTTAGAGGATGATACGCCTTCTTTAAAAATTAATAAAAATGTGATGATTTCCATAGGCACCAGTGTTATGGCAGTGGTGCTGGTTATTATGGTGCTGCTCTATGATAATAGACGAAATAAAAAAATGAACAAGGCTCTGCAAGCCTCAGAGAAAAGTCTGCAGCTAAGCAGGGCTGGACTTCAAGCTGCTGTGGAGCATGCTAATGTGTATTACTGGGAATATTATCCACAGGAAGATAAAGCTATAGAGGGAGAGCGTTGTCAAAATGAATTTAACATTCCCGCTATTATGTATGACTATCCTCAGTCCTGGGTGGATGCTAAGATAATTCATCCTAAGGATGTGGATGTACTTTTGCAGCTCCACGCAGATATTAAAAATGGTGCTTCTAAAGCTACCTGTGATATTCGTAATATGATGGCCGGTGTGTATCGTTGGGAACGTTTAGATTATACGGTTATTGAACGAGACGATGAGGGTAAGCCTCTCAAGGCGATTGCTACATCTGTGTCCATTCAAAAGGAAAAGGATATAGAAAATCGTTACAGGGAGCAAATTAATTATCGTAACATTATTAGGCAAATGGCTATAAGCTACGCTAAACTAAATATTACCACTAATAGGCCAATAAGCATCATTCATCCAGGGGAAGATGATATGACGGCGCGCTATGCTACAGCGGATGATTTTCTGCACTATTTACTGCAGGGCATTAAAGGCGCCGGCAAGCTGCACGAAATAAAAGCCTTAGCAGGCTGCGCCCAATTAGTGACTGCCTTTGAACAGGGTATTACTCATAGAGAATATGAAGTGCTTTACGATTACGGAGACGGTAAGCCTTTGTGGATACGCCTGACCATTGACTTACTGTACAATCCTCTCAATGATATCCTCGAGTGCTTTCTGTATGCTTTTGATATTAATAAGCGGAAATTGGCGGAGGAAGAGGATAAGGTTCAACTAGCACTGGCTTTAAAAGAGGCTAAGCTAGCCAATGCGGCTAAAAATGACTTTGTATCTATGATGAGCCATGAGATTAGGACACCCATGAATGCTATAGTTGGCTTTACTACTCTTGCGCTGGAGGACTGCCAGGACGGTAGGATCAGGGATTATTTAGCCAAAATTAATTTTGCCAGTGAGGTGCTGCAGGGCCTGATTAGTGATATTTTGGATATGAGTAGAATTGAAAACAATAAAATTGTTATTCAACCGGAGCCGGTAGAAGTTAAACCATTTTTGGAAGGACTTTTATTGTTAGTAAGGGATCAAATTGATAAAAAGCATATTAAGCTGGTGACCAATTTTGCGACAATTACTTATCCCAAGGTTAAGCTGGACAAGCTTAGGTGTCAGCAAATTTTTATGAATCTTTTTGGTAATGCGGTCAAGTTTACGGAAGTAAATGGGCGGATAGAGCTTGCCATTTACGTGGATAAAATTGAGCAGAATACGGTCTATACTACCATTGTAGTTAAGGATAATGGTATTGGCATGTCACAGGAATTCCTCAGTAGGGTTTTTGAGCCTTTTGAACAGGAAAATGATGCCAGAGCCATCAACTATCCGGGTACAGGCTTGGGCATGGCCATTACTAAAAATTTGGTAGAGTTAATGGGTGGTACAATCAGTGTCGAAAGCCAAAAGGAGCAAGGTACTACCTTTACTCTCAAGCTGCCCTTTGAAATTTTGGCGGATGATACTCAGATTGCAACAGGTCTTGATTTAAGCAGGCCGGTAGATTTGAGTGGCAAGAGAATACTTTTGGTAGAGGATCAATATATCAATATTGAGATAGCTCAGAACCTTTTGCTGCGGCAGGGATGTTTAGTAGAGGTGGCCCAAAATGGCGCCTTAGCGGTGGAAAAGTTTTGCTCTGCCCCAGAGAAATATTATGACGTTATTTTGATGGATATTAGAATGCCGGTGATGGATGGTATAGAGGCCACGAAAATTATCAGAGCTGCTAAACGCTCCGATGCTAAGACAATACCTATTATAGCTATGACCGCTAATGCTTTTTTGACGGATGTGAAAGCTACTCAAAAGGCTGGGATGACCGCACATTTGTCCAAGCCTGTGATGCCTGCTCAAATGTTTGCAGTTATCTCCCAGACTATGGGTTTGGTAAAGAATGGGTAGAAGGTTAATTTGTAAAAGCTAAAGAAGATAAAGGCTCAAGCTCCGATTGTTTAGAAGCTTGAGCCTTTTTGAGGGTTTAAAATGTATTTTGGTGGAATGGATGGAGCATTTTTATTACATTCGCTCATGAAATAGTGAAATC
>CAZTGQ010000004.1:16637-20360 GCA_964613345.1 uncultured Acidaminococcales bacterium
TTTGGTGGAATGGATGGAGCATTTTTATTACATTCGCTCATGAAATAGTGAAATCTTCCTTAAGGAATGTTTCTTTTTCTATAATTATCTGTTGAAAATATTATTTCCCTATGTTACAATGCTAAAGTGTAGTTAGCTTATACTAACGGAGGATAAATATGAAAAAGCATAGTTTTTTTGCCTGGGCCACAGTAGTTTGTTTTGCAATTACTATGGTAACTGGATATAAGAGAAAATAAGAATAGTGCTGATGGCTAGGTGTCAGCTCTATTTTTTATCCCTTGCGTTAGTCAAAACTAACCTACGCAAGGTGACATGGGAATGGATTTAGTTGGGAGGCAACATGAAGAAAATAGCTATTTATGGAAAAGGGGGTATTGGTAAATCTACTACTACCTCTAATTTGTCTGCAGCTTTGGCTCTCATGGGGCATAAGGTTATGCAGGTAGGCTGCGACCCCAAAAGTGATTCTACTAAAAATCTGATGCAGGGTCAGCGCATTCCTACGGTTCTAGAACAGCTCAAGGCCAAAGGTGATGCTTTAAAGCTGGAGGATATTGTCTATAAGGGCTTTGGTGGCGTGCTTTGCGTAGAAGCAGGTGGCCCCACTCCTGGTATTGGTTGTGCAGGTAGAGGTATTATTTCCGCCTTTGAGAAATTAGAGGAATTAAAAGCGTTTCCAACCTATCAACCGGATATAGTTATTTATGATGTTTTAGGAGATGTGGTGTGTGGCGGGTTTGCAATGCCTATTCGAGGTGGCTATGCTCGGGAAGTATTTATTGTTTCCTCGGGAGAAATGATGGCCCTATATGCGGCCCATAATATTGCTCAAGCTATAAATAATTTTGGCAGGCGTGGCTATGCTCGTTTAAAAGGCATCGTTCTTAATGCTAAGGACATTGCAGATGAACAGGACTTGGTTGCTAAGGCGGCAGAGGAAATCGGTACTGAGGTAGTGCATTATGTACCGCGTAGCGGTGACATTCAGCTTGCGGAAAACAAGGGCGGTACGGTGGCGGAGTTCTGCCAAGCATCACCTATGGTGCAGGTATATAAAGAACTAGCTATAAAAATTTGGAGCAGGAGTGAGGAGGTTTGAATTAGGGTAGGCCAAGTCTTTTCTAACATCTCATGAAATATTCTAGTAAAGTGAGGAATAACAATGACGTTAGATGGAAAAAGTTTAATAAAAAAACTTATTAGATTGGGCAAAGTTACAACCATTAAGGATGTGCCCCAGCTTACCTATGCTCTATTTCCAGGGACACACTGTCCTTTAATGGGAGCGGCTCTGGCAGTGGAAGGCATTAGTGATAGCTTGATTGTGGTAGTAGGAACGGACGAGTGTGCTTACTATACCAAAGCCATGACTATTGGCTCTGACAAGTTTGGTGGCTTAAGCGGTAGATGTATCTCTATTGTTTTGGATAGTCATGATGTTACCTTTGGTTCCTTGGATAAGGTGGAAAAGGACTTTGGTGAAATTGTCGCCGACTATAAGCCTGGGTGTGTCTTTTTGGTTACTACCTGTGTGGTGGAAATAATAGGTGATGATTTTGATGCTTTAGCAGATAGTCTGACTCAGGAATATGGTCTTCCTGTCATGGCTGTACACACTGAGCATTTTAAATGCGAGGATCATCTGCCTGGTTTGGAACGCGTTATCACAGCTTGTGGCAGTTTGATGGGTAAATTACCCTGCGATGGCAGTGTAAATGTGTTAGGACAGCGTTTGGGAATATTTGCGACTACAGAGCTTGCTAAAGTGTTAAAGCAGGCGGGAGTAAATATAGGAGTGCAATTACCAAGTGGCTGCACTACTGAGGAAATTAAGAGGGCCGGTGCTGCTAAGGTAAATATTGTGGTTCATGATATTGCTATGCCCCTGGCTAAATTAATGCAAGAAAAATTTCAAATTCCCTATGTGCATTTTAACCGTTATGCAGATCCGGACAGAATTTTAGCTGCTTACCAAAAGCTTTTTGATTTCTTGGCTTTGCCATTGCCCAGTGACATAGAAGCTAAGCATGCGCAAGCTAAGGACATGATGCAGAAAATGCAGACTATATTTAGGGGAGTGCCCTATATTTATGGCAACACTGCTTATGCGGTATTGGAAATTAATAGCTTCATGTGCAAACTGGGAATGATACCTGAGCTGATTCAAACTAATAGAATAGTGGAGGAGGACGGGCAGTACAAAGCTGAGATTTTGCATCATACCGATCCCTATATGTGCAGGGCCGCTAATATTGCACCACTACAATATGTGTATGATGAGCTTCATCCTCACCTGTATTTAGGACATGAATTTGGCGATAGATTGCGGAAAAAGGGCATTGCTTTGGTTCATACGGATGCTGCTAATATGATGCTAGGTTTTGAATGTACTACTTTTCTTTTGAGTATGTTAGCTAAGGCCGTAGGAGAGTCCCAGCAATATAGAAAGGAGGTAGGACTATGAGTTTATGCAGATATTTGCCTACTCCTTCTGAGCGTATGGGAATTATCTGGAGCCTATTGAGTGTGGAAGGAAGTCTTCTCTTGGAATATGGCCCGGCAGGGACTACTCACTATAGCATGGGTTTATATGGCTCTCTAGGTCTCAATTTTCAGCAGAGAATATTTTCTACGCACATGAGTGAAGACGATGTGGTTATGGGGGATGTGACCAGATTAGAGAAAGCCATTGTGGAACTGGATGTTGGATATGCACCGAGGGTAATTTTTGTCGTAGCCTCTTTAGTTGCTACGGTGATTGGCGCTGATCTAAAGGGTGTATGTCGTTATATGCAAAAGGACGTTAAAGCTAAATTGGTAGCTTTGGAATGCACTGGCTTCCAAGGAGATTACAGTGTCGGTATTGGTGAAGTATATCAGCTTTTGGTTAAGGAATTGGTAGAGACGGCTGCAACGAAGGTGGCAGGCACCTTCAATGTACTGGGTGCTTCTAAGGGAAGCTATCGCATGACCTCTGATTTATGGGAAATAGAGAATCTTTTGCGAGAGGGCTTTGGCCTTACCTTGCATACTTGTTTATGTGTAGCTACCTCGGTAGAGAAAATAGCCCAGATGGGTAGCGCAGAGGTAAATTTGGTTTTACGCCCAGAGGCATTAGTCGCTGGTGAATTACTACTGGAAAAAACACAAACGCCTTTTGTGGTAGGTGCACCCTATGGTTATGCAGGTACGCTAACTTGGCTTCGCACTATAGAAAAACAGCTAGGACGGCCCTTGCATCCAGGTCTTGTGGCTAGATTAGAAGCTAAACAAAGAATGCTTTTGCCCATAATGGGGATGAGGGCTATGAGAAAAAAGAGGTTTGAACCTACAGCCGTAGTGGAGGGAGAATATATAGCAGTGTGCGGTATTAGCGCCATTTTGGCAGGAAGGGGGATTGAGAGGATTACAAAAATCAGTAAGCATTCTTTGAAAAATATTCCGGATGCCCCAGAGGATATTATTCACTATAAGGAAGAAAAAGCTCGTCTCAAGGTGTTACAGGCTGCGCAGCATGCTTTAGTTATAGGCAGTGATATCACCCTTTTTGCTTGTAACGATACCAATAGGAAGGTACTTTTGAGTTTCCCACGTTTAGAGGGGAGGTCAGTAGCAGAACATCTTCCTTTTATGGGAGAAAAGGGTGCTGATTATTTGGTGGAGGAAATTGAAGGGTATTTAGAAAGTTTATAATTTCTAGGAGAGAATAAATAAAATGTG
>CAZTGQ010000005.1:0-13679 GCA_964613345.1 uncultured Acidaminococcales bacterium
AGGTAGGGCATGAAAAAGGGAAAATTTATCTTGGGAGAAATGTGTTTGATCCTAGGAATGCTTTTTGCTACCAGCGCCATAGCCGGTGCATCTCCTGTTGATTTGTATTATCGTCCTGAGTATTTAGATTTGGATTGGACGGCTATTAAGTTCTTCTGCGCAGGAGCAGTTTTGCTTTTTATGGAATTATTTATTCCTGGCTTTGGTGTGTGTGGCATTTCCGGGCTAGTTTGTATTTTAGTTAGCTTTTATTTTGGCTTGGGAGGTAGTAAGGACACATTGCCTGTTTTAGCAGTAGGGGTGGTATTGCTGCTTGTAGTGGGTGGCTTGCTACTTAAATTTTTGCCTCAAAATCCGGTTTGGCGGCTTTTTATGCTAAAAAACAAATCGGAGATTGTTTCCCCGCAAGAGGAGCAGTCTAGGACAAGCTATTTAGGTAAGCAGGGAACTACTTTAAGCCAGCTTAGACCCAGTGGAGTAGCAATCATTGAGGGTAAAAGAATGGATGTACTTACAGAGGGAGAATTTATTGCGGCAAACTCCTCGGTAATAGTAGTGAAAGAAGAGGGCCGTAAAATTTTCGTAGAAAAGAGGGAATGTTAATGTTGGAATTTTTAGGTAGTGGTTTTATCATTGTAGTGGCAATCTTTGCGATTGTACTTTTCTTGAACTTTGTGCCTTTGGGTTTATGGATTTCTTCCATGGCTGCAGGGGTAGATGTTAGTATCTTTAATTTAGTAGGTATGCGTCTTAGACGTGTGCCGGCAGGCAAAATTGTGATGCCCTTAGTAAAGGCAAATAAGGCCGGTATTGTGGTTAATACTAATCAGTTGGAAGCACATTATCTAGCTGGCGGTGATGTGGATAAGGTCATTGATGCTTTAATTGCAGCTCATAGAGCTGATATTCCTTTGACCTTTGAGCGTGCCTGTGCTATTGACCTAGCTGGGCGTAATGTTCTTGAAGCTGTACAAATGAGCGTTAATCCAGAGGTTATTGAGACCCCTGTAGTTTCCGCTGTTGCCAAAAATGGTATTGAGCTGAAGGTTAAGGCTAGAGTAACTGTTCGTGCTAATATTGATCGTTTGGTCGGTGGTGCTGGTGAGCAAACTATTATTGCCAGAGTTGGTGAAGGTATTGTCACCAGCGTTGGTTCTGCTGCTAATCATAGTGAGGTGCTGGAAAATCCTGACCATATTTCTAAAACAGTTTTACAAAAGGGCTTGGATGCAGGAACTGCCTTTGAAATCCTCTCCATTGATATTGCGGATGTTGATGTAGGTCGTAACATTGGTGCTGAACTAATGACAGATCAAGCTGAAGCAGATAAGCGTATTGCTCAAGCCAGGGCAGAGGAAAGACGTGCTATGGCTGTAGCTAAGGAGCAGGAAATGAAGGCTTACACCCAAGAAATGCAGGCTAAGGTTGTGGAGGCTCAGGCCAAAGTACCTGCTGCTCTAGCGGAAGCCTTGGAAAAGGGTAGATTAGGTGTGATGGATTACTATAAAATGAACAATATTAATGCTGATACTGATATGCGCAAAAATATTGCAGGCACCGGTCCTGAAGGACATCAGGGAGCATAAGGAGGCAGGCTATGAGCTTTGTTACATTAGTAGTCCTTTATGTGTTGCTGCGCATTGTTTTACCTTTAGTGCTTAAGAGTTTAAATGTTAAAAATAAAAGTAACACTTCGGACAGTTTTCGAGAAAGGCAAGACAATTCTCGCCTACAGCAAATACTGGAACAAATAACTCGTCAAGAATATCTACAGAAAAAACAAGAGAAGGACCTAGACGAGGCGGAAGAGGATAATCTGGTTATTACTCATCAACCCCAAGCCAAGTCTAAGCTTGTAGTAGCGGATGCTTATTCTATGGAGGATTTGGATCACGACGAAAGTCAGCATCAGACTGTTCTTCAGCCTGAAACGAAAGTAACAACAGAAAATAAAAGACCTTGGAGTATTAATGGCACCAGTGCCAGACAAGGTTTTATTATGGCAGAAATCTTAGGTAAGCCTAAGGCCTTACAGGACTAAGGGGGAAGAACCTGTGCTGGAAAAAATAGATCTGGAAAAAAAGGTGAGCAAGGGTAGTTATGAAAAACGGTTGAGTAAACAGTTTTTAAGGCTAGGTGCTTTGCAAAGAGAACTTAGGGATGCGGGTTTGCCCGTGATAGTAGTCTTTGAAGGCTTTCGTGGTTCTTGGCGGGGACAATTGATTAGTAAGATTATTTCTGCTCTAGATCCTAGAGGCTATCGCGTATACTCTGCTTCTAAAACTACTGAGCATCAAAGATTGCTACCATTTTTTACCCAATTTTGGCACGCCCTTCCTCCTACGGGACAGATTGCCGTCCATCATAGGGCTTGGTATTTTCTGAAAAACGAGCATGAGGTGGGAGATCCGGACGAGGCTTCTCCTTGGTATGATGTGAGCTATGATGATATTAATTCCTTTGAGAGGGAGCTAGCAGAGGAAGGCTATACTATTATTAAAATCTTTACCCATATTTCTAAAAAGCAGCAAAAGGCTAATCTTAATAATGATAAAATTGCTTTAGAGAGTGCATGGGAAAGCTTAACTCCAGGTGGAGTAGAGGGCATTGACTATAAAGCCTACAAAAAGGTTTATGAGACTATGCTGGCTAAAACAGATACGACTAATGCACCTTGGCATATTGTGCCCCTAGAGGATTTGCGAACAGGTATTACTCAGGTTTTTGATGTTCTCATAGACCGCTTCGAGCATGCTCTAGCTAGTTCTAAGAAAAAGAAGGTGGATAAACTTCTACCTAAAAAAGATAAAACCATTCCTGATATTTTAGGAACCTATGATCTAACTAAAGCTTTAAGCTCTGAGGAATATAGTGATAAATTAAAAAAATGTCACAGCAAAATTGCTCAGCTACAGCTAGAACTTAAAAAGAAAAATATTAGTACTATTGTGGCTTTCGAAGGCTGGGATGCAGGCGGCAAGGGTGGTGCTATTAAGCGCTTGATTAGTGCGTTGGATCCTTTGGGCTACAAGGTGAATCCAGTCAGCTCCCCCAATGATTGGGAAAAACGTTTTCATTATTTATGGCGGTTCTGGCAACATGTGCCTGCACCTGGAGAGCTAGCGGTGTTTGACCGTACGTGGTATGGACGTGTGCTAGTAGAAAGGGTAGAAAGGTTTGCTACCGTGGGACAATGGCGGAGAGCTTATCAGGAGATTAATGATATGGAGTCTCAATGGGCTAAGCAGGGAATTATCGTGCAGAAGTTTTGGCTCCAAATAGATAAAGAGGAGCAATATGCTCGCTTTGAAGCACGGGAAAATGACCCCGATAAGGTTTGGAAAATAACCCCAGAGGATTGGCGCAATAGGGATAAATGGGATGCTTATGTGGATGCAGTCAATGAAATGCTCTATCGTACCGATACGCCTGTTGCTCCTTGGACTGTAGTCGAGGCTAAGGACAAGTATTATGCGAGGGTAAAGGTTTTGGAGACTATTATTAATCGCATGGAAAAAGCACTGCATAAATAAAATCGTCCATATCACTTCATCTGCGTTGTCATAAAAATAAATGCGCTCCTTGATGTACTAACCGGTACTATCTGCGGAGCACATTTATCTTTCTTCCTAGCAGCTAAAGCAATCTGAACGATTTTTGGTTTGCCTAGTTTCCTAGGCTGACGCAATTCTTTGCCAGGAGTATAGACTTCACCTTTCCTAGCAGCTAAAGCAATCTGAACGATTTTTGGCTTGCCGTGGTGGTAGCACTTGCTCCTCCTTAGTCAACATTAATTTAAAAAGTATGTGAAAAGGTGGCATTTATAGTCGCCTTTTTTTTATTTTTGCTATATAATATAGTGATAAGATATATTTAAATTGGGAGAAGTTCATGACAGAATTTAAAACGAAAAAAATTGGTGATATTTCCTTTGGTTTTTTTCCACAGTTGGAATGCTATGGTATTGTTCATGGCTTTACGCAGCGGACGGGAGGAGATAGCGACCTTGTTCCCCAAAATTTAAATATGGCTTTGCATGTTGGAGACAATAGTCAAAAGGTTTTGGCTAATCGAAATAAAGTTGCACAAGCTTTAAATTATGATGCGAAAAGGGTGACCACCTGCGCTCAGGTACATGGCCATCAGGTTGTGGAGGTTACGCCTTCCCTGATAGGCAAGGGTGCTTTTGCGTATGAAGATACTATTAGAGATACAGATGGTTTAATTACTCGGGAAAAAGAGGCCCCTTTAATGCTCTTTTACGCTGATTGTGTCCCTGTAATGTTAGTAGATACAAAGGGTACTGGCATAGCCTTGGTGCATGCAGGCTGGCGAGGAGCGGTAGGTAATATTGCCTTAAGAGCACTAGAAATGATGGAAGAACGTTTTGGCACTGAGCCGAAGAATGTAGTTGCAGCCTTGGGATCATCCATTGGCCCTTGTTGTTATGAGGTTGATGCAGCAGTCTTGTCAGCTTCTAGTGGGTATGAAGAGTGTTTTACCCCAACTAGGGAGGGACACTGGCATTTAAATTTATGGCAGGTTAATAGATTGCAATTAGAACGGTTAGGTGTTCCCTCTGCGCAAATTTGGCAGAGTGATTGTTGCACTAATGACCATGTGGATGAATATTTTTCTTACCGTCATGAACGGGGAAAAACAGGTCGCTTAGCGGCGATAATTTATAGAAGATAAGAGGTAGCGCTATGTTAGTAGATAATGTTGCCTTAGTAGAGGAAAAAATTAAGCAGGCTTTAGCAGCAAGGACAGAAGAAAAGATTACGGGACAAAAGATTACTATTGTAGCTGTAACCAAAAATCATCCTGCTGAAATTGTGACAGAGGCTTTAAACGCAGGACTTACTCATATAGGTGAGAACCGTGTGCAGGAAGCTGAGCACAAGAGGGCTGTTTTACCACCTAAGGGTGTATGGCATTTGTTAGGACATTTGCAGAGCAATAAGGTTAAGCTCGCTGTAGATAATTTTGATTTGATTGAGTCTGTGGATAGCGTAAAGATTTTAAATCTCATCAATAAAGCGGCTGAGGCTAAGGGAAAGCAGCAGGAAGTACTTTTACAAATCAATGAAGCTAATGAGCCACAAAAAAGTGGCTTCAGTCCTGAAGAGTTTCGTGAGCTCTTACCAAGCTTAGGCACCTATGCTAATGTTAGGATTCGTGGTGTCATGGTGATAGCACAGGCTACGGATCAGGTTGAGGAAACAAGGCCTGTTTTCAGAGCTGGCTATGAGGATTTCTTACTTTTGCAAAAGCAACCTGGCATGCAGGAATGCACTATTTTATCCATGGGAATGACTCATGATTATTGGATTGCTGTAGAAGAAGGTGCTAACTTTATTCGTGTGGGCACAGCCTTATTTGGGCCTAGAGATTATTCTATGAAATATTAAAGAGGATGGGAACAATATGAAAATAGTAGATAAAATTTGTGAAGTATTTGGTTTGTACGGTGAAGAAGATGAAACAGATTTTGTAGATGTGGCGCCTGAAGCAGACGATGGGAAGGTGATGCCCATGTTTGGTACTAGAAGATGGAGTGACAAGGAGTCCAAACCGGTTAAAAGGGAACGATCCTTTTTCTCCTCTCGCAAAAGCGAAGGTGATGATAAACTAATCTCTATGCCCTTGGCCACAAAACAGGTCAAGGTGATGATTATAAAGCCTATTAATTTTGATGATGCGCAAAAGGTTGCTGACTATCTACGTAAAAATCAGCCAGTGGTTATTAATTTTGAAGATACGGATAGCGATGTGATGAAGAGAATAGTGGATTTTGTCAGCGGAACTATCTATGCTTTGAATGGAACTATGAAAAAAACAGGCAGGAGTATTATTGTAGCTGCTCCTCAAAATGTAGATATTGATACGGATAATTCCAGTTATGCAGAAAGAGGTGGCAATCCATGGCAAAGCTAGGGAAAATTGCTTTCATTGGTTGCGGAGCTATGGGCGAAGCAATTCTAAAGGGCATTTTAGCTGCTAAAATGGTAGGCAAGGCAGATGTTTATGCTGCGGTACCCACTGAGGTAAGACAGCAGTACTTAAAGGAAAATTATGGCATTAATGTCTATGGTGATAATGCACAGGCAGTAGCCAAAGCTGATTATGTGGTGTTTGCGGTGAAGCCTCAAATGGCGAAGACGGCTCTTACTGATAAGGTAATAGCTGCTATTAATCCTAAAGCTACCATTATATCTATTATGGGTAGCGTGGATTTAGCCATGCTACATGCTTTAGTGCCGAATCATCCAGTGCTCAGAGTAATGCCGAATACTCCCCTAGCTGTTGGTGAGGGAATGACCGCCCTTAGCCCAGATAGCAAGGTTTCTAAAAATGCTTTGGCCGCAGCGAAGGCTATGTTTTCCTCCTGTGGAGAAGTTGTGGAGGTGGCTGAATCGGCTATGGAAGCAGTTACTGCTCTTAGTGGGTGTGGGCCCGGATATTGCTTTGTACTGATAGATGCTTTGGCTGACGCAGGTGTCAAGGCAGGCTTACCTAGAGCCATGGCTATTAAACTAGCTGCTCAAACATTTTTAGGCAGCGGTAAAATGGCTGTGGAAACTGGTCTTCATCCAGCACAGCTGAGAGATCAGGTAACTTCGCCAGGAGGGACTACTATTGCAGGAATACACGCTTTAGAAAAGCATGCTGTGAGGGCAGCTATGTATGATGCAGTGGAGGCTGTTTTAAAGCGTAGTGCAGAATTGAAGGGATAAATAGATGGCAGATAGAGAGAAAGTCTTACGTTATTTCAGAGCTAGTGGGGAAGAAGAACTGGCCGGTAAATTCTTGGATTTGGCTGAGGCTGCACGCAAATCCAGAAAATATAAGCTAAGTGATTTCTTAGATCCTCATGGCCAAAATGTTGCAGAAATTGTAGCTGCTAATTTTGCTAATATCAAGCTAGAAGCTCAGGGTGGTTTTGCTCATGGAGAGCGCAAGAGAATTGCCTTTAGTTGTGAAGAATTTTATGGCACGCCAGATTTTCAGTTAGAGGCGTTTCAGGTAGTTTGGGATAAAAGATATTATGAGCTTAGCCATAGAGACATTTTGGGTGCCTTTCTTGGTATGGGCTGTGCTAGAGAAGTCCTTGGAGATATTGTTTTTACTGAAGAGGGTGCACAATTTGTGGCTGATAAAGCCATGGAAAATTTCATCCTAGCCAATTTGACTAAAATCGGTGCTGCTACTGTAGAGGTTAGTGTTATTCCTATCAGCCAATTGGAAGAAAAAGAGGAGCGGGTGAAGGTAATTTCTGCCACCGTGGCGGCCCTGCGCTTAGACGCAGTTGCTGCAGCTGGGTATGGTACATCTCGCTCACGAATGGCGGAGGAAATAAAGGGACAGAATGTGAAGGTAAATTGGCAGGATGCTAAAAGTCCTTCGCAAGCTGTAGTAGAAGGAGATATTATCTCCTTTAGAAGTCGTGGCAGAGTGGAAGTAGCAGAAATTAGAGGAACTACTAAAAAGGGAAGAACCAGTATAACTCTCAAAAGATTTATATAAGGGGTGAAATGTATGCTAGTTCTGGTGCGACATGGGGAAGCCACTCATCATACAGAAAATCTTACCGGTGGTTGGACGAATTCTCGCTTGACTAAACAGGGAGAAAAGCAAATTGCAGCCCTAGCGGCAAGACTGAAATTGGATTATGTTACCAAGTCTGCTCCTAAAATATATGCCAGCGATTTGCAAAGAGCAAAACGCAGCGCGGAAATTATAGGCGCTGCTCTTGGCGTGAAAAAAATAGAGGCATGTTCTTTCCTTAGAGAAAAAAATAATGGCAAGGCGGCCAACGTTAGTGAGCAGGAAGCCAGGCAATTTTTCCGTGTTCCCTGTTCTGATGAAGAGTTGGATCATGTTAATTATGAGGGAGGAGAATCTCGGAGAGATTTTTTTCAAAGAGTAGCTAAGGGCATGGAGTTAGTACCCTTAAGTGAGGGAGATGTAGTTTTGGTTGCTCACAAGGGAACCATTCAAAATATAGTTTTTTGGTGGCTGGGAATGTCCATAGAGGAGGTTGTTGCTAAAAAGCTTTCTGTGGATGTGAGACCTGCTTCTTTGACTGTTTTAGGGATTAACCGTTGGCAGGAGCATGCTGTTTTCCTTCTCAATGATACTAGCTACGGCGACCAATTGCGGCAAGGCTTTGGTTTTGCCGAATTTAAAAAATAAATTATCTGCGATGGGAGAGGTGGAATTTCCCGTCGTTTTCTTTTAATAATTTTCATGTATTATTTTGACTTGTGTTGGCTTTAAACCAAAAAGTTATTAGTCAAGAAAAGGAAGTGAGAATATGGCCTTTAATATGTTGTGTTGGTTAGTGGCAATTTTGACAGTAGTGATTTTAGTCAATTTTTTAAACGAGAAGGTTTTGAAGATACCTGTGGAAATCACCCTTTTATTATCAGGAGTGTTCCTAGGTGGTCTTATGCTTTTCTTAGATAACTATTGTCACCTCTTTACGGTGCCTATTCGTGTTAATGATTTTTTCTTGGATGACTATTTAATGAATGGCGTGCTATGCTTCATGCTTTTTGCAGGTGCTTCTAGATTACGCTTTCATTTTTTAGCCACTCAATTATATTTAGTTTTAGCCCTATCTCTGGTGACTACGGTGCTGACTACTTTTTTCTATGGATTTATATTTTATGGCTGCTTAACACTTTTTGGTTTATATGTTAGCTTTTTTGATTGCCTTTTGCTAGGGGCTATTATTGGACCTACGGATCCCATTGCTGCTATGAGTATTTTGCGCAAGGTGGGATTGCCTGAGGATGTGGCTTTAGCTATTGAAGGAGAATCACTTTTTAACGATGGCGTGGGTGTGGCTATTTTTGTAGTTGTTTCCGGTATGGTGACGGGCAATGCTTCCGGAGGATTTTTTTCTATTATGACTAGGGAGGTCATAGGGGCTGGCATAATTGGTCTTATTTGCTGTGCACTAACCTACTTCTTTTTTATCAAAACGGAAAATTGTTATTCCAGAGTATGTACAAGCATTGTAGCCGTAGGTTCAGCCTATATTTTTAGTACTCTCTTTGAATGCTCGGGTGCTATCGCCTCTGTAGTGGTAGGCATTTTTTATGCTTCTATGGTGGGGGCCAGAGAGGACGAGTCCTTCCATGAGTATTATGTGTTTAGAACTTTTTGGGATGCTATGAATATTGTTTTAAACAATATGCTCTATGTTATGATTGGCTTATGCATTGTGAATATGCATACCTTTGCGGCCATGGGCATTATTGTAGTAACCTCCTTAGTAGTTAATCTTTTAGCACGTTACGCGGGAGTTTTATTTGTAGCAGTAGGCTTTAAGGGCAAATTGCCCAATGAATACAAGGTTATCCCTTTTACTAATCTTTTGACTTGGGCCGGTCTTAAGGGCGGTCTGTGTGTAGCCCTGGCTATGAGTACACATAAAATACTTTCTCCCTATATTTTTAATATTGTGATGGTTTGTACTATGGCTATAGTTCTCTTTACTACGTGTATTCAGGGGATAACTATTGGTAAGCTTTATTTAAGTCAAAAAGAGTAGACCACTAGCTACAACTAAGAAGTGGGAAAGAATTGACAGCTTGCCAGATATTGGGGTATAATGTTTTAGCTTTATATATTGGAGCTATGATGGAGACAGTAGAACAGTCGATGAATCCAGTGAGTCAGGGAAAGTGGAAACCTGATATCTTAAACTGCTTTGAATATCACTCCAGAGCTGCTTGCCGAAATAAGTAGGACAAGCCGGTTAATGCCTGATAACGCATTGTCGAGTGGTGCATGGCACCATGAGGGTGGTACCACGGGTCACAAAGTCTCGTCCCTTTTTAGGGATGAGACTTTATTTTTTAGGAGGTGTATTATGAGCGAAGTAGATTATGGTAAAACATTGAATTTGCCGGAAACAGAATTTCCTATGAGAGGAAATATGCCGGCTAGGGAACCGGAGTTTTTAAAATACTGGGAGGATAATAAGGTTTATGAGGAGAAGGAAAAGCTTCATGCCGATAAGCCTGCTTTTATTCTTCACGATGGGCCTCCCTATGCCAATGGAAAAATCCATATGGGACATGCCTTGAATAAAATCTTAAAAGATATTGTTATGAAATATCAGTATGCTAACGGCAAAAGGACTCCCTATGTTCCTGGCTGGGATACTCACGGTATGCCCATTGAGCATGCTTGCCTGAATGCTATGGGAGTTAATCAGCATAATCTTGATGTGTTAGATTTGCGCCACAAGTGTAATGAGTATGCACATAAATGGATTGACACTCAAAGAGAAGAATTTAAACGCTTAGGTGTTTTAGGTGATTGGGATCATCCTTATATAACCTTAGAGCCTAAGTTTGAAGCCGAGCAAATCAGAGTTTTTGGTGCTATGGCTAAAAAAGGCTATATCTATAAAGGTAAAAAGGCTGTATATTGGTGCCCTCATTGCGAAACAGCTTTGGCTGAGGCAGAGATTGAATATGCTGACCAAAAGACTCCTACTATCTATGTGAAGATGCCCATTGTCAAGGATAATGGGATGATGCCCAAGGAGGCAGCAGGTAAAAAGGCGTATATGGTTATTTGGACTACTACTCCTTGGACTATGCCTGCTAATATGGGTATTACCTTAAATCCTCGCTTTGAATATTCTTGGGTAGAGTTTGGTGATGAAGTTCTTTTCATGGCTACAGCTCTTATGGATAAGGTTGCTGCTGAATGTGGTGTGACCTTTGGTAAGGTGTTGGGAACTTGTCACGGACAGGAAATGGAATACGCTGAATGCGAGCATCCCTTCCCAGAGTATAACCATCGTAAGTCCCTGGTTTGCCTAGCTGATTATGTAGATTTGGAAACCGGTACCGGTTGTGTACATACTGCACCAGGTCATGGTGACGTGGACTTTTTAACCGGTTTAAAATACAAGCTTTCTACCAGTTGTCCTGTAGATGAGCAGGGGAAGCTGACCGCAGAGGCAGGGGAAAGATTTAAGGGCATGTTTGTTTTTGATGCTAATGTTCCTGTGTTAAAGTATTTAGCTGAGCTAGGAATGCTTTTAGGTAAGAAAAATATTACTCACCAATATGCACATTGCTGGCGTTGTAAGAATCCTATTATTTATAGAGCTACGGAGCAATGGTTTGCTTCTGTAGATGGTTTCAGGCAGGCTGCTTTAGATGCTATTCATAATGAAGTAAAATGGATTCCTAATTGGGGAGAGTCGCGCATTCACAACATGGTGGCAGACCGTCATGATTGGTGTATTTCCAGACAAAGGGTGTGGGGCGTTCCTATTCCTATCTTCTACTGTGAAGATTGTGGCGAGGCTTTGATTAACGATGATACCATTGAGCATGTAGCTAATATCTTTGCTAAAGAGGGTAGTGATGCTTGGTGGGCTCATAGCGCTGAAGAGCTTTTGCCCAAGGATACTAAGTGTCCTAAGTGTGGTCATACACATTTCCGCAAGGAAACTGATATCATGGATGTGTGGTTCGATAGCGGCAGTACACATGCTGCAGTTTTAAAGCAACGTCCTGAATTGTCTTGGCCTGCTGATATGTATTTGGAAGGTAGTGACCAGCATAGAGGCTGGTTCCAATCTTCTCTTTTGACTTCTGTAGCTGTTACCGGTCACGCTCCCTACAAGTCAGTATTGACTCATGGATATGTAGTGGATGGCGAAGGTCATAAGATGAGTAAGTCCATTGGTAATACCGTAGCACCTCAGGATATCATTAAGCAATACGGTGCGGACATTATCCGCCTTTGGGTTGCTTCTTCTGACTATAAAGCTGATATCCGTATCTCCAAGGATATTTTAAAGCAATTGTCCGAGGTATATCGTAAAATTAGAAATACTATTCGTTATATTTTGGGTAATACTAACGACTTTGATTATGATAAGGATAAGATAGCCTTTAGCGAAATGGAGGAGCTGGATCAATGGGCTTTGATGCACACCCAGCTGCTGAAAAAGGAAGTTCAAGAGGCTTACGAAAATTATGATTTCCATGTTTTATATCATGCTATTCATAATTTCTGTACGGTGGAAATGAGTGCCTTCTATCTGGATATTATTAAGGATAGATTATATGCTTCTAAGCCTGACGACAAAAAACGTCGTAGTGCACAAACTGCTATGTATGAGATTATGAAGGACCTAGTAGTAATGCTTTCGCCTGTGCTAAGCTTTACTATGGAAGAGGTTTATCAATTCATGCATAAGAGCGCTGATGCTCCTTTAAGTGTACAAATGCTACCATGGCCTAAGGTTCATGAAGAATATTTGAACAAGGAGTTAGAAGAAAAGTGGGATGCTTTTATCGCTATCCGCAGTGAAATTACTAAGGTGTTAGAGGGTGCTCGTAGAGATAAAACTATTGGTCACTCCTTAGATGCTAAGGTGGTGCTGCATGCTGAAGGAGAGGCACTAGCTGTTCTTCGCTCTGTAGAGACAAATTTAGCTAACCTACTTATTGTTTCTCAGGCTACAGTTTTAGAAGGCATGAGTGAAGCTGCAGTAGCTACAGATAGGGAGGACCTAAAGGTTACTGTCCTTCCTGCAGAAGGTCATAAGTGTGAACGTTGCTGGATTTATAGCGATAGTGTGGGTGAGGATGGGCTGTGCTTGCGTTGCAGCAATGTACTAAATTCTAAATAACCGCTTTGGCGGATAATTGGGTCAGCCGTTGTCAGGAAATAATTTTAATCAGTCGCTGTATGTCACGATACTAGCTCCTTCTTAAAATTATCTCCTTCCTAGGCTGACCCAATTCTTCACCAAGAGTGTGTGCACTTTGGTGTATCTAGCAGCTAAGGCAATCTGAACGATTTTTGCTTTGTGTAGTTTCCTAGGCTGACCCAATTCTTCACCAAGAGTGTGTGCACTTTGGTGTATCTAGCAGCTGAGCAATCTGAATGATTTTTTGTTAGGATAATATTAGTTCTTTATTAAATAAAAGCAGGGAAAATAGTTAGAAAAAAGTGAATAATTAGTGAATTATAATTATTAAATGGTTTTCTAAATAAATTAATATTTACAAGTAATGAAAATCCATTTATAATAGTAATGTAAATGACAACGGTGTCGTTTCGTCCAAGACACCCTTGTCTTTTTTTGACTAAAAAGAGGGGGAATCTTATTTTGGAAAGAATGGTTTTAAAATTAACAATGTTTCACACTCTTGGTTTAGCCGTTATTGCTATTTACTTGGGTGAGTGGGTAAGGCAGCAAGTGCCTATGCTAAAGAAGTACTGCTTGCCTGCTGCAGTAGTAGGAGGGACAATTCTGTCTGTTGTTTCTCTTGGTCTTTATTATGGTAATATTGCCGAGCTGAGTTTTGACTACAAAACCGTGAACTCATTATTTTATTGTGTTTTCTTTGCAGCCAGTGGTGCGGCTGCTAGCATGTCTCTCCTAAAAACAGGTGGCAAGCTGGTAGTTATTTTCTCTATTTTGGCAGGTGTGTCTGCAGCACTGCAAAATGTTTTGGCTATTGGAGTAGGTCAGCTTATCGGAGTTAACCCTTTGATAGCCTTGATGACAGGCTCTACACCCATGACCGGAGGTCATGGTAACGCGGCTGCTTTTGCTCCTTTGGCCGTTGCTGCCGGTGCTCCTGAGGCTTTGGAAGTAGCTCTTGCTGCTGCAACCTTTGGTCTTA
>CAZTGQ010000005.1:13689-20045 GCA_964613345.1 uncultured Acidaminococcales bacterium
TGGTCCCTTTGGTAATTTTATGGTGAAACGCTTTCACTTTGAAGATCCTGCTTTGGATGGAAAAGGATTTTCTCAGGATGTAGAGAACAAAGCGGCCGGCGTAGATATTACTAAAAATGATGTAATGCAAGCTGTTTATTATATGATGCTTGCCTGTGGTATTGGTTCTTTGGTGGAACAGGGCCTGAAGATGATTAATATCGCTTTCCCCATTCATGTGTGCTGCATGCTGGGAGGCATTCTGGTGAGAATATACATTGACTACAGCAAGAAGGGTAGTGAGGCTACCTACGAGGCCTTGGATACGGTTGGCGATTTCTCTTTGAATCTTTTTGTCGCTATGTCCATTATTTCCATGAAGCTATGGCAATTATCCGGCTTGGGTGCTAAGCTGATGGTGCTTTTAGTTGCACAAGTTATTTTTATTATGATTTTCTGTTACTTCATTACCTTCAGACTTTTGGGCAAGAACTACGATTCTGCTATCATGGCTGTAGGTCATACAGGTTTTGGTTTAGGTGCCGTACCTGTTTCCATGACTACCATGCAGACTGTCTGCGCTAAGTACAGATATTCTAAATTAGCTTTCTTTGTAGTGCCTGTTATTGGTGGCTTCTTGAGTAATATTACCAATGCCCTAGTCATTACAGAATTTATTCGAATTGCTAAAAATATGATGTAAAAATAATATGGTGTAGTGCTAGGTCGTGAGACTTAACACTACACCTTTTTTATATGCTTAACCAATGCCGCCGAAAATGATACCGCTTTAATAGCAGCAATTACCATATCGTAATGGGATTGTGTATAAACCCGTCGAGGAATAGCCAGACGAGTGAATTCGTTAATACTGCGTAATTGCTTGCCGGTGTCTGGGTCATTGCCCATCATGTAGGAACCGATATCGCAGTTTCTTAGACCACATTCCTTATATAGTTCTATAGCTAAAAGCTGACCGGGAAATTCGGTGTAGGGAATGTGGGGATAGAATTTAGCTGCATCTAAAAAAATGCCATGTCCACCGGGTGGCATTTGATAGGGAATACCTAATTGCTCTAAGCAATCACCAAAGTAGTTCATGGTTCCTATTCTGTAGGTCAGCCAATCCTCCTTAAGACCTTCATAGAGACCTATAGCCATAGCCTCCAAATCTCTGCCATTAAGACCACCATAGGTGTAGAAACCTTCGTAACAAATGCAATTAGCCTTGACCTTGAGAATCAAGGGAGAGGTGCCATCCTTAATGCCAATGAGACCGCCCATATTAACAATGGCATCCTTTTTTGCAGACATAGTGAAAAAATCTGCCAGACGAAAGAATTCTCTGGTGATATCCAGCACAGACATATTCTTGCATTTATTTTCTCTTTGCTTGACGAACATAGCATTTTCTGCGTAGCGTGCGGCTTTGTAGATAATGAGTGATTACATTGGTGTTTAATGATATAATATATTTTAAAGACATGGCAATTTGACAATTGGGGTAAAGGATGTTACTCTATAAGCAGTTCTTTTACCATACCAAGGACTATCGGGTTACTATGATAAGGTAGTAAACCGAAGAGCTCTAAAGCCCTGTCATTTGACAGGGCTTTATCTCTTTTTGTAACTAAATAATGTGGGAGGAAAGCAAATGGCATATGCGATAGGATTAGATATAGGTATTGCTTCTGTAGGATGGGCGGTAGTAGCTTTAGATCAAGAGGAAAATCCATGGGGAATTATTAACATGGGGTCTCGTATCTTTGATAAAGCAGAACAGCCTAAAACTGGGGAATCTTTAGCTGCTCCTCGCAGAAATGCTAGAGGTATGCGTAGAAGGTTGCGTAGACATCGTCATAGAATAGAGAGAATTAAGCAATTATTTATTAACAGCAAATTTCTGCAGCAAGAAGAATTAGACAATCTTTATGCGGGGCAATTAGAGGATATCTATGCTTTGCGGACAAAGGCATTGGATACTGATGTTACAAGGTTAGAGTTGGCTAGAATATTGCTGCATTTAGCACAGAGAAGAGGTTTTAAATCTAATCGAAAATCTGATGCAGTGGATAAAGAGGCAGGTAAATTATTATCTGCAGTTAATGCTAATAAAAAGCGTATGTTGGAAAAAGGGTATCGAACAGTTGGCGAAATGTTTTTCATGGACGATGTTTTCCACGAGCACAAGCGTAACAAAAGTGAAGACTATTTAGCTACAGTGCAAAGAGATATGATTGAAGACGAAGCTGATAAAATTTTAGCTCGGCAAATGGTGAAGTTATCACTAAATGAAGATTTCAAAAATAAATATTTAGACATTGTGCTGAGCCAACGTAGTTTTGCGGAAGGTCCCGGCAAAGGAAGTAAATATGGCGGAGATCAAGTTTTAAAAATGGTTGGCAAATGTACTTTTGAGTTAGATAAATATCGAGCACCGAAGGCTTCTTACTCTTTTGAAAGATTTAATTTGTTAAGCAAAATTAATCATTTGCGTTTAGTAAAAGATGGAAATAGCAGAGCTTTGGATGAAAAGGAGAGTCGTGCATTAATCGACTTGGCTTATTCCACTGCTGATTTAAAATTTAGTAAAATACGCAAAGAATTAAATGTTCCCTCGGATACCTTTTTTAATATGGTTCGTTATGATGGGGCGGACAAGGATGAGGCGGAAAAGAAAACAAAGTTCGCTTATCTTAAGGCTTATCATGAAATGCGTAAGGCCTTAGACAAGGTTGCTAAAAACCACATCCAAACCTTAAGCATAGAGCAATTGAACAAGGCAGCCTACGCTCTTACAGTTTATAAAACAGATAATAAGATTATGGATTATTTGCAAGAGCAGCAATTTTGCCCAGAGGATATTAGTGCGTTCTTAACCATTAGTGGTTTTGCTAAATTTGGGCATCTATCAACTGAGGCCTGTGATAAATTAATTCCCTATTTAGAACAGGGTATGAATTACGATGAAGCATGCACAAAGGTTGGCTATGATTTCAAAGGTCACTCAGGTCACGGAAAAGATAAATATCTACCGGCTCAAACTGATGATATGGAGGAAATAACCAGCCCTGTTGTTAGGCGTGCAGTATCCCAGACGATTAAAGTTATCAATGCCATCATTAGAGAGCAACATGAAGAAAGTCCCCTGTTCCTTAATATAGAATTGGCAAGAGAGTTATCTAAGAATTTTGATGAACGTAACAAAATAAAAAAATCCCAAGATGAAAACCAGGCAAGAAATGAGCGTTTAATGGAACGGATTAGAACTGAGTTCCATCAAATTCATCCAACAGGTATGGATTTAGTAAAGCTTAAATTATGGGAAGAGCAAGATGGCATTAGTCCCTATTCACAAAAACCTATAGAAATAGCAAGACTGTTCGAAGCCGGATATGTTGATGTTGACCATATTGTGCCTTATAGTATTTCTTTTGATGATACCTATAAAAATAAGGTTCTTGTTTTTAGCAGTGAAAATAGGGAGAAAGGTAATCGTTTACCTCTACAATGGATGGATAGAGGAAACTCAGATAAATTTATTGTATGGGTAAATAATAGTGTAAGAAATTTTCGGAAGAAACAGAATTTATTAAAAGAGAAGATTACGGAGGAGGATGTTAATAAATTCAAACAGCGTAATTTACAAGATACACAGCATATGTCGCGTTTTCTCTACAATTATATTCAAGACTATTTACAGTTTGCACCGTCTGAGGATGGCCGTAATAAACGAGTAACAGCAGTGAGCGGAGCTATTACTTCTCATTTGCGGAAAAGGTGGGGCATCAATAAGAATAGAGCCAATGGGGATTTGCATCACGCTGTAGATGCTCTGGTTGTTTCTTGTACTACACAGAAAATGATTAATGAAATTTCTAAGTATAGTAATTATAGAGAAACGGAATTCTTACAGAGTACAGATGGGGGTATGTTGGTAAATCGATCTACTGGTGAGATTTTAAAAAGATTTCCTCTGCCCTGGCCGGATTTCAGAGCAGAATTAGAGGCTAGACAATCTTTAAATCCAGGTTTAAGCTTGCAACAAAAACATTTGCTGTTTTATACAGGAAAAAACTTGGATGAAGTTAAACCTTTGTTTGTGTCAAGAATGCCTAAACATAAAGTTACAGGTGCTGCTCACAAAGATACTATTAAGGGTGTTGTTGATGCACAGTATGTGACAGTTAAACGTAGCTTAACTGATTTGAAATTGGATAAAGAGGGAGAAATAACAAATTATTTTGATAAGAACAGCGATATTTTGCTTTATAATGCTTTAAAAGAGGCATTAATAGCAGCAAAGGGTGATGCAAAAAAGGCTTTTGCCAAGGAGTTTTACAAACCAAAAGCTGATGGAACTCAAGGTCCACTGGTAAGAAAAGTAAAGCTGCTAGAAAAAAATACCTTACGAGTACCGGTTCATAGTGGCACTGCTGTTGCGGATAATGATAGTATGGTGCGTATTGATGTATTTAAGGTAGAGGGAGATGGATACTATTTTGTCCCTATCTATGTTGCTGATACTTTAAAGAAGCAACTACCTAATAAGGCTGTAGTGGCAAATAAGCCATATGAAGAGTGGAGGGTAATGGAGGAAAGCAATTTTATCTTTTCTCTGTATCCCAGTGATTTAGCGGAAGTGGAGCATAAAACGCTGCTTAATTTCACCAAAATTAATCCGAAAAGTGATGATGCAGATACATATCAAGTGAAAAAAGAAAAAATTTATTTTGTGAGCGCAGACATTAGTAGTGGAAGTGTAACAGTTAAAACACATGATGGCGTTTATAAATATAAAGGCTTAGGAATTAAAACTTTAGTCAATTTTGAAAAATATCAAGTAGATGTTTTGGGTAATTATAGTAAAGTTAAAAGAGAAGTTAGAAAGACATTCTGTTAAGAAGGTGTTGCGATGGGGTATCGTAATATTGTTATTAGTAGCGATGTGAGACTAAGTTGTATACAGGGGCAATTGGTAGTTGACACTGGTGAGAAGGGCAAAATACCATTGGAAGATATTAATGCCCTTCTTTTAGAAAGCCAGAGGGGAAATATTACCTTGCCGTGTCTATCTCAATTGGTGAATAAGGGCATTACAGTATATACTTGTGATGAAAAGCATATGCCCAATGGAGTGCTTTTTCCTTTTGCTCAACATTCTAGACAGCTTGGCATTATTAAATTACAGGACAAGCTTACTGTCCCTGGGAAAAAACGTCTGTGGCAACAAATTATCAGATGTAAAATTTCTAACCAAGCTCTTTGTTTACAGTATTATGGCTTAAAAGATGAGGCTGAATATTTAAACAAATTGGCGGATAAAGTCTCCTCCGGTGATAATGAGCATGTGGAGGCCCCTGCGGCAGCATATTATTTTCATAGACTTTTTGGCGTAGGATTTTCCAGAGAAGATGAAGCTGATCCTAGAAATGCAGCGCTTAACTACGGCTATGCTATTTTACGTGGAAATGTGGCTAGATTGCTTGCCGTATATGGCTTTTTCCCCTCGTATGGTATTTATCACCGTAGTGAATTAAATGCCTTTAATCTGGCAGATGACTTGCTTGAACCCTTTAGACCGGTGGTGGATTTATTTGTGGTGAATAATATCTCCGAAGATGAGGTAGGCTTGGCCGTAGAAACTAAGCACCAATTATTTAATTTATTGAATTTGGAGATAGAGTCTGGAAAACAAAAACACTCTGTGGCTTATGCCACAGAGCGCTTGGTGCAAAGTCTGAGTAAAGGTATGGAGGACTACCAGAATAATATGCTGTTGCTTCCTACGTTACTTCCTTTGTGTCAACATAACTATGAATAAATTCATGAGAATTTTGATTCTGTTTGATCTACCGGTGAAAACAATTAAAGAACGAAGGGTTGCAACAAGATTTCGCAATTTTTTACTGAAAGATGGCTACCATATGCTACAGTTTTCTGTTTATGCACGCGTCTGTAATGGAATGGATGCGGTGGAGAAACACAAAAAGCGCATTTATGGAAATGTGCCTGATAATGGTTCTATTCGCTTAATGGTTTTAACGGAAAAACAGTTTGAGACAATGGAGGTATTAGTTGGAAAGCTAAAAGTGGAAGAAACAAATTTTGTCTGTCAACAGTTGACCATTTTTTAAATATTCTGCAGTTAGGCCATCAAAAAATGCATTTCAGAATGCTGCAGAGGGAAATTTACTACAAAAAAATACCAACTTCGCCTCTCTGGAGATAAGGCCAGAGAGGCTTTTCAGTATCCCTATTTTACCATACCAAGAACTAACAGGGAACTACAACAGTTATGGCCAATTCTTTATATATTTATTCATTTTACCATACCAAGAACTAACAGGGAACTACAACAGTATAGTTGTATAGCC
>CAZTGQ010000006.1:0-19946 GCA_964613345.1 uncultured Acidaminococcales bacterium
TATTTAGCCAGAGTAAATCACCCGGCAGTTTTACGCCTTATAAAGCATATTATTGTAACTGGCCACCAAGCCGGCATTTGGGTAGGACTTTGTGGGGAAGCCGCAGGTGACCTTAATCTCACCGAAACCTTCCTGGGTCTGGGAATTGATGAGCTTTCTGTAGCTCCCAGTAAAATTTTACCTATGAGAGCTTTCATCAGGAGCCTCTAAGGCCGAGCAGATTTTATCGGACTGCATAGCACCTTAGAACAAAAATAACTACAAACACATAAAAACCTAGGACAAATAGTCCTAGGTTTTTTAATCATCTAAATTTGCCAATAGTCTTTCATTACGCAGAATCACTGCCAATCTATCCACTAGCTCTTTACTGCATTTTCCTGCCAGGGCTTCTCCCCACAGGGCCTCCACAATGAGATTTTGCTGACCCTTATGTATTTTATGCAAGCGTGCATAGGTTTTCAGCAGGAGAAAAACATCCTCCACCTGTATATTTTCTGTACTACGCTCCTGTGCTTGACTGTATTCTAAAATAGTTAGCAGCCAATCGCCCATTTTCAGTAGGCTAAGACCCTTACGTAAATCCAGCTCCTTTTTTTCTACAGTAATTTCTAAGTCTAAATTTTGCACCCCTAAAGCCATGGTTAAACGCTGCACATCCAAAGCACTGAATTTTAGCTCCCTGCCTAAACGTTTGCCGTATTCTACAACTCGGGATAAAAGCTTAGCATCTACCTTGCTTTTAGGAAAAATATAAGTGAAAAAAGCTAAAAGATTTTGTGGATCCTCTTTATCCTCACTGCCCCTTTTTTCCTCCAGCCGTCTTTTTAAAATAGCTTGAAGCTCATGATAATTTACCGGCTTGCTGAGAAAGATATCGGCGCCCACATTATAGCCTAAAATTCTATCCTCCACTTCGCTTAAAGCGGTAACCAGCACAATAAAAGCATCACTGCCATTTTTTTTACGAAGCTGTTCACACACCTCATAGCCGTTAAGACCAGGCATCATCACGTCCAAAAGTATTATTTGGGGTTTCAGCTTTTTCGCTAGGGAAATCGCCTCATCCCCGGAATAGGCTAGGGATACTTGATATCCCCAGCTTTCCACCACATCTCTTAAAATACTGCAATTTTGTTTATTATCATCAGCAATAAGTATCTTTTCCATTGTTTATGTCCTCTATCTCAAGCTCTTCTCTAAATTTATTTAAGGGTAATAGCACCGTGACCTTGCAGCCCTTACCCTCCTCGCTTTCCAGCCACACCGTCCCGCCATGCTTTTCTACAATAGATTTTACTATCGCCAGACCTAACCCTGTGCCCTCATATTTATGCTCGGGAGAACCTCCTGCTTGTTCAAAAGGCTTAAAAACTCTGTTTAAGCTATCCTTTTTAATGCCCATACCGGTATCAGCCACTACTAAGCGTATACAATCATCTTGTTTAGTAGCATGAACAGAAACACTGCCACCATCAGGGGTAAATTTCACACTGTTAGACACTAGATTATAAATAACCTGTCTGATTTTATGAGGATCCGCTTTCAGTCTAAGGGTAGGAGGATCAATCTTCACCGTAAGATTAAGCTTTTTATCCTTATCCATTCTACTGATATTATGCACTACCTCCTGCACCACTTCTTCCAAAGCAAAATCCACAGGATGAAGCTCCAGCTTGCCAAATTCCACTCTGGACATGGTCAAAAGATTATTTAAGAGAGAAAGCAAATAATTACCGGAGCTGGAAATTCCCTCTAAATAATTCTTCTGCTTGGTATTCACAGGTCCTAAAATTTCATCTCGCAAAACCTCGGTGGAGCTGAGAATAATATGTAGCGGTGTTTTTAACTCATGACTTAAGCCGGCCAAGAATCTGGTTTTCACAGCATTAGCCTGACGCAGCTCCTCATTAATCACGGCCAAATGGTCCGTTCTCTCTGCAATTTGCTTTTCCATATTATTTTTAAGGCCCTTTAACTCCGTAGTTAAAAAGAGCTGTTTTTCGTGTTCTTCTAGATAATCCTCTTGAATTTTAGCGCTCCTAGCCTCTTCCAGCTTCACTCTGGTTAAAAGGGTGTAATACCATTTTCCCAAGGCAGAAATTTCTTCTGTACCTGCCATTACTTCTAACCCCTGAACCTTTTGCTGCTCCAAAAGCTTAAAGAGAGGATCCACCACTAATTTATCCAGATATCTTCTTCCCCAGAAGAAAGCAGAGAGAGAAAGAATTAAAGCAAAAAGGAGAAAATAATTACTAGCGGCAGTCATAGTATAAAATTCTCTAACTGGTAGACCTATACCAATCATGCCTATGGATTTTTTCTGCCAATCAGTTATTTCCCTATTTAAAAGCTTATATTCCTTGCCTTGAATCCAAAGCTTGCTAGTAAATTGAGCTGCCGACTTAAAATTTTTATAGGGCTTAGTAGCGTTAATAGGCGTACCTAAAAATTTAGCCGCTCCCTCTTGGGTAAAATTAGCAGCCACTCTTATACCATCCATACTGGCCAGCACCACCGCATCGTGAGCGTAGGTACCTACGTAGCTAGGAAAGGCCAGATCATTGTTATAAATATCCCCTACTACAATTGCCCCTATCACGGTCTGCTTACCTAAATCACCTTGATAAATAGGCACAATGGCCACAGAGGTTAAAGCCTTGTTTAACAGCTCCTTTACGCCAAAGCCGGGGGTATCCCCCTTAATCACATATCTGTCATATTCCAAGGAATTTTCTCTAAAGAGATTTTCCAAAGATAAATCCTCTTCAGAAAAAATAACCTCCTGCTTGTCCATAGCCTCAGCCACTAAGGAGCCTAGCTTAGATTCACCGGAGTACTTCATATCACTTGCCATGGCCGCCAATGGCTCCTGCTGCCGATTTACAATCACCATGTAGTCCACATATTCGAAATAACGTTTTACATTGAGGAGACTATTCTGCAGGTAAGCTCCATTCTTATCTAGAACTGCCTGCTGCAAGCCGGGAGAAGAGGCGATAACATTACAAACTCTTCTCATACCATTTTTTCGCTCCAACATCTCTCCCCTGACTACTCTAATACCCGTGTCCAGCACCGAGTCCAAAACCTTTTCCTGCTCCTGAGTAGCTGTATAATGAGCGCCAATGGTCATAATAGTTACCGGCACAATAACAAGCAATACTAAAAAAAGATGTATCTTCCTGCGCAAATTCATATATTTCCTCCCCTATCCCTGCACCATGCTTAGCTGCAAATAGTACAAAACTATTTGCAGACGACTTTCCCTATTAATTTTCTTTAAAATATTGGTAATGTGAGTCTTTACTGTTTTTTCACTAATGGTTAGCTTATCCCCAATATTTCTGTTCGTCAAACCATTGCAGAGCATCCATACCACCTGCTGCTCTCGTTCGCTAAGCCTTAAGTCATGAAAAACTACAGCCTCCTTTATTTGCGTGTCACTCATGGAGGCATTACCTAAGAGGCTCTTGTTTTGTACATCCAAAAGCTTAACTATCTCTCCCAAAAGGTGTCCCACGGTCTCTATCTCTTCCTTAGAAAAAATGGGAATATGATACTTTTCCAAATACTTCTCCGGCAAGGTGCTATGCTCCAAAATGTAGCTACCAACTTGTACATAGGCCACTACCTCCTCCTGCCATACGACAGGACAGAGAAAATAAGATAAACCTACTCCACAGGTAAAATACTCTGTAATCTTAGAGGTAAGAACTATGTTTCTGGCCGTACTATGTTCATCATTACAGTAATTTTTTTCTTTATCCTTTAATCTATGACAAAAAAGAGAGCTCTGAGAGGAAACCGTCAAGGCAGCGCCATCTCGGTCTACAAAACAGACTCCCACTCCATAGCTCTGAGCGAAGGCACCCTGGAAGGTTTGCAGCTTTTCTTTGCCCACCAGCTCCAGCCAATCTTTAGTTAAATTTTCCTGAGACATTTGCTTCTTCCGGCGCCTGCGGCGACCTTCAGCTCTCCTTTCCTTGGGTAATTGCTCCCTAAGCTCTTGAGCTTTAGGGGAGCTACTGTCGTCCAGTATAGAACTATCCGGAGGAAATGTACAATAAAGCTTTTTTATGTGTTCATGCATTTTTCTTATCCAAAGGGAACCTCTGCCATAGCTTCGTTTTCTCTGGCAATTCCCTTCCTTTCTCCCTATTTATAGCAGCCGTTACGGCAGTATAAATAGGGGTATATCACTACCCTCCTAGGAAGGACGTCCAAACAGTTATAGAGCCTTAATCATAAACATAACCGCTACATTAGTAGGTCTGCTCTCCGTACCAACATACCCTTTGTATTTATTGCTGAAGGTATGCCTAATATTCCACATGGAATTTCTCCAATCAACTCCCCAATGCCCATCTTGTCTATCGATCCCTGTAGCACTGGCTTCATGTCGCAATTCAGTAAACATGCCTGTAGGAAAAGAGTTAGCACTGCGCATCCACTCTTCATCCCAGGTCCCTAACTTATAGCCTTGGTAAACCCACTCCCACCCAGTTTGCTGCATAGTATTAACCCAACCCGAAAAATCCTTCCCCTTTTCAGTGTAGTGGGCAATAATCTGGGGCACAAAGGTAACAAAGGTCGCCTTAATGGGACGCATAGCATCCTCCTGCTTTTCTAAAAGCTTGCCGGAGGCTCCTCCCACGCCTCGAAGGAAATAGCCTCCTCCCTCGCCACATAGCAAAGGAGTCTTATTTCCTACCAAACGCCTTAACTGCGTAAATTGCCCTCCAATATTTCTACCATCACAGGGAAGCCACACTCCTCCTGTTTTAGGGCGTTCCATACTGGGCCAAGCGATAATAGTGCCAATTGGACAGTCCAAGGCCGTAAATTCAGAGGTATCTAGAGTGCGCACGCAACGCGGAAAACTTTCATCCTTATAAAAAATTTTCACCACCATTTGATCTTCGTTTTCCTCAGTGCCAAGGGAAACACTTTCTGAGTAATCGGTACCCTCAATAGGGCTGCGAGATAAATCCTCCAAATTACTTATATCACTTTTAATTAATTCAATTCTGTCCAGAGCATATTCATAGGCCTGGTCATTAATTAGTCTAGCCACGTCAGCTGCAACTAAACCGCTCATCAGCGTAACTGTGGCATGGGCTATAAATCCGGTTAAAAGACAAAGCACTAAAGCCAGGGCCACCACTCCACTACCCTGCCTCTTTCTTTTCCAACATTTCATGATAAGTCCTTTCTAAGGCAGCTCCTTATCGGAATGGGGCGTGGCCCACTCCGAGGTGCTTCCCTTAAGCCTCATAGTCAGAGTAAATTTTCCCGTAGCTTCATCCCAGGTATAGCTTCTAATTTTACTAGCTGCCTCGCTATTAAAGCCCATACTGCGGAGAGTCTCCTGGGATAGAGTTGAAGGGAGTGTTCCCCACTGTCTATAACGATTCATCAGCTTTTCCTCTATAGCCAGTCCCAGCCTAACATTAGCCTTATTTTCCTCTTGCACTCGCATTTCTCCCATAAAAGCCTGGGGGCGCTGTACCACCGGTCCCACAGCCATAGTAAGAAGCAGCACTACCACAATGAGCATTTGTATCAGCATCTTCTCACCTACTTTGCCTTAATAATATAATGGACGGCTTTATTAAGAGGTCTATTTTCTTCTGCTGTGCGGACCATCTTGCTGGTATCTAGGCCTATTTTACAAGAATAATACCAATTTTCATTTCTATTGCTATGGTTATAATGTAGATAAACAGGTTGCATCTTTCCCACCTTCAAGTTTCCTGTAGGTGAATAACGATCCGGATCATCGTAAACGTGATTATAAAAAATAGAATTGGACTGATCAAAATCGCTCCAGCCTGTAGTGTAGTCACTCCATTGATTAGGAATGCCCCGAACAGCTAAGGAATAATGAAAAACGGAACAGGGCATATAGGTCCAAAAATGGCCTTCGGTATTATTTATAGCATCGGGCCATATTTCCATATAAGTCTTAACACCATAATAATAATCCGCCCCACGCAAAAAAGCACCGCGATAATCCGGCAAAACACCCCTCCTTTCAGGATGATCCTTGCGCAATAAAAGATTCAATTCGGGGTAAACATAAGGGTCAAAGTTACTGCCATCACAGGGCAGCCACACACTACCCCCATCCTTAGGCAGCTTATCCAAAGGCCCTGCCCAGTAGGTAACAGTACCTATGGGGCATTGGGGCTTTTTCACAATCGGAGTGCCGCTTTCCCTGCCCTCGGACCTTTGTATCGCTAGGGTAGCCTGTGGTCTTACGGCCTTCCCTTTATAAATATTAATAGTGAGCATCCTATAGACACAACCCACCAAGCCATTAAATTCCTCCATAGGTGTTTCCGGCCCTAAAATAATTTCCTCTTCAAAATCAGTCCCAGCGATAGGTTGCCTTTTCTGCTCTGTTAGTTTTCCATAATCTACCAGCCGTAAATAAGCCACCTTATTTTCCAGCTGAGCCTGGGCATAGTTCTGCTCTTCTTCCACCTCCATAAAGCTAAAAAGTCCGGTCAGAATTTTCGTTAAGGAAAAAGCTACTACCGCGCTTAAAAGACAGAAGCAAGCTGCTACAGGGAGAAGGCCCAGGCCTAAGCGTTTAGTAAAAGAAATAGATCTCATCTTCATCCCCCTATTCCGCCTTAATATAAAAATCCACCATCAAAGACTGCGGCATAAAACCAACCGCAGCACCACAGGTATGCTCTGAATCCATTGTGTGTGTATTAAGAACATGTTCCAGAGCCATATGTATATACAAATTTTTGCTCTTATTTTCTTTGAAGGCTGTATGCATAAGGTTAGAATCCGACCACCAGCCATCTTTATACTCTTTATCTCTATAACTTTGGTTATCAATATCCATCGTTGAAAACGCAGCCGGAGTATCGTCATAAGTAGATCTCCGATAAGAAAAAGCCCCATTGGGCAGAAGCTGCATCCCGTTCAACCAAACATTATCCCATATTGGTAGTTTATTATCGCTAGGCATAGAATTTGCTGCCACAAAGCTAGGCATCAAAATATTAAATCCACTGGAAACATTGTCATCCGGCTCCGCTTTGATTTCCTGCTCCTGCCAAGACTGCTCCTTCATAAGCTTACCGCTTTCATAGCGATATTTTTTAGTTGTCTTATCTAGATCGGAGCGGCCATAGCCGCGTAAATATTTGCCCGATAGGTCGGGAGTAAGGTTTCTTCCCAGAAGCTTTTGTAGGGCGGGATAAGCAATAACAGAATGCCTACCATCACACTTAAGCCACACCCCACCATCAGGAGGCTGCGACTCCTTGGTCCAAGCCATAATAGCGCCCACGGGGATTCCTCCTCCCACACCCTTCTTTGTTCTAGTCAAATGAAGCTGCTCAAAGGAAGTACCGTTAGACGCTCTTCTTCCGTCCACCACTAATTTTTTTCTAGGTTCCTCATCATCCGTAGCTGTTGATCTAACATAAATATGTACCTTTCCTCTGTCCCTCTTATAGAACTCCTCCCCGTCAGCAGGAAGGGCTGCAAAGTCCGCCACCCGCATTTGGTTAGCAATATCTACAAGTCCCTGGTGAAATTCGTAATATTCCACCCTACGCCTGCGAGCACCTAGGGTTCCGCCTAAAAGAGAGGTCACGCCCACTCCTACTACAGAAGTGAGCACGCAGGCAACTAGAGCCACAGCCAAAAGGCCTGCGCTGCCCGGTCTTTTTTTAGCATATACCTTTGCTAAAGAGTTTTTCATCTTCTTCACTCCTATATACGCACACAAACGCCGATGTCATCGCCCTGAAAATTATCCGGAGCATTGTCTCCACTATTATTAGCTCCATCCTGACCCATGGACCAAATAGAAAAACGGACATCCTCCACATTATGCACCATAGAATATCTTAGCTCCCTATTCCAGCTGTCCCTATAATCCTCTGCCCGCAAAAGAGCACCATTTTCTCCTGCGCCAGCTTGAGTCAGCTGCAATAAATTTGTGGGCAAGGTCTTGTGCAGATAATAAAATCTATTTACGGCTAAGGTTACTACAGAAATAGTGGCCTGGGTGGAGGCACGTCTGCCCATTCTTATGTAATCTCTAATGCCTACAATGGCCACCCCACCTAAAACAATGATAACCGACAAAACCAGCATCAATTCCACTAGGGTAAAGCCACTTCTTTTTCTATATGTATGCATTTTGCACCTCATTTATTTCTCAAGCAGGCGCCTAGCACAGTATTTGTCCGGCCCTGCTTGCTTCTTTTCTCTGTTAGGAAATTCTAAAACTCCAACCGTAATGCTCTAAAAAAAGCCATATTAACGTAGCCCCATTTAAAAAGGGTGCTAGGGGGAAGGCCCTATTCCAGTCCAGCTTCTTGGTCAGGTGAAGGGGTACTAGACCAACCAAGAAAAGTAGGGAAAAGAATACTGCCCAGGAGGCATAAGCCCCTGCCCCCACCACACTTCCTAAAAACATTGAGAGGGTTACATCACCGCTCCCTAGAGCGGTTTTTTTATACATCTTTTTTGCTATGATATAGACTAGACCCGAGGAAGCTAGGCCTAAAAGAAGGCCTAAAATTCCATCTGTCAGTCTATGCTGAATAAATTTCAGAGCCAGGGAGAAAAGGATGCCTAGGGCAATATCTCTATCTGCAATGTAGTAATATTTATAATCCAAATAGGCAATGCGTCCTAAAATGAGACTTACACCTAGTAATAAGCATCCTTCCATCCTGTCTCCTTTCTACTTTGATAATATTTTTTTCATACTATGTTCTCTGGTAAAGCTTAGAAACGTCTTGTAACTACAGCCATGGCATTATTATTAGCATCATGAGGTGTGCAGGTAATAGTTCTAGCAGGACCACTTAAAACATATTCTGCATTCCAAGGGTCACGAATGGTAGCTGCAGCCGTATCAGTAGCCCCAGTTTGCTTGCCGCCTTGAATTAAATTAATATGAGCAATTCCGTCAATTGAATTGGCGGCATCCAAACCGGTAGTCAAGGCAGCCATATCTGCTGGAGGCTGTCCATTAATATTTAAGGATTCAAAGGTCAAGGCTGCGGCAGCAATAGCATCCATATCTATTTGCATTTGAGCCATTTTTCTGGTTTGTTGCACCTGACCATAGGCAAAGAAGGCTGCGGCTCCTAACAAAATAACAATGGACATAGCCACCATTAGTTCTACCAAGGTAAAGCCCTGACGTTTCTTACCTTCCTGCTTCTTCATTTGAACCATTTTTCTAATTTTAGTTAACATATTTATTCCTCTTTTCTTTTATTTGTTTGTTTTTTAATTTATATACAATATCCGTCAGCCCTAGGAGCTCTGCTCTCTGATCCCCTTGACTCCTTTCCCAGCCTCTTGAACCCACAGCGCCACGAAGTATGTACAAGCATCTTACTGATTCATTTTGGAGAAATAGGAGAGCATGGGCACCATAGACATGGCGTACATGGCCACCATACACAAGCCCATAGGGATAATAACCACCATGGTGAGCTTGGTGGATACCTTATCCACCGTGGCATCTAGCATGGTCTTGTGAATATCGCCTGCCCGCTCCAGCATTTCTACCATATTACCGGTTTTTTCTCCGGCATCGACAAAGCTTAAAACTAAGGGATCTAAGGCCTTCGCCTTATCCGCTACTACCAGTGCTCCCTTTACGGAAGCACCATCTTGAATATGACCTGCTGCCTCTTTAATTTCCTTACTTAAAAGATAGTTATCCACTACCTTGGAGGACTGCTGCATAGCCGTAACTACATTAAGTCCACTATTAAGCATAAGAGCTAAATTGGAAGCAAACTGATAATTGATCAAGGAAAAATGCAGTGGTTTATAAATAACCATCTTTAGCTTTATTTTCCCTAATAAACGAGGATGCCTTTTGAAATAGGCCCTAATACCTCTGTACAGGCCATAGCCCAGTAAAATCCAGAGGGGAAAGTAGCCAAAGAAAATATTGACACCCTCTACAAAGACCTCCATGATCCTCGGCATCTCTATACCGCTTTCCTCAAACATTTCCCTATATTTAGGTACAATGACCTTAGCAAAGCCTAAAATCAGGCAAGCCATCATAACACCTGCAATCTTAGGTGTCAGTAAAGCGGAGCTGATTTTGGAATACAAGGTGGCATGGAGCCACATTTGCTCTCCCAGCTTTTTAAAAATGGCATCCAAACCGGAAGACTTTTCACCGGATTCAATAGTGGGGGCGAAAATACCGGGGAACACGGATTGTCTACTGAAGGCCTCCGCTGCACTCATACCCCCATTCATATCCTCCACTATTTCCTGCAAAACCCGGCTCAGCTCCTTGTTTTTTTGATGGGGAGCTATTTCCTCCAGGGCTCTGTTAAGGGCAAAGCCCGCCGAAAGAAAGGAGGTAACCTGAATACAGAAGATATATAAATCCATGGCGCTGGGGGTACCTATTTTCTTCTCCAGCTTCTTTAAAATATCAATTTCCATGCTCTTCCTCCTGCACCTCGTCCGGCATGAGACTGCCTAAAAGCTCCTCCAGGCTAATTTCTCCGGAAGCCACATAGTCCATACCCATGGACCACATACTGTGAAAGCCTTTGTGGGATAAGAAGGAGGTGGCCTCCACTAGTCCTCTGGGCTGGGAAAAATAATCCCTCAGCTCATTATCAAAAATCAAAATTTCAATTACCGGTAAGCGTCCGGCTATGCCCTTATTATCACAACGAGGACACCCTCTGGAGTGATAAGAATATTGCCCCTCCTCTAGCTTACGGAGATCTCTGTCCGGCAGTTTTTTATTGTAAGGAGAAATGATTTTCTCCCGGCAATAAGGACAATTTTTAGCCACTAAGCGCTGAGAAATAATGCAGGTCATTTCACTTAAAAAGCTATTTCTATCAATCCCCATATCCACAATACGCTGTACCGATTGCACCGCGCTACGACAGTGCAAAGTAGCAAAAAGCAAATGTCCTGTTTGTGAGGCTTGCACGGCGGTAATACCTGTTTCCATATCTCTGATTTCACCCACAAAGATAATATCCGGATCCTGCCGCAGGGAAGCTCTTAAGGCTTTAGCAAAGGTGAAGCTAACTGCTTCATTATCCTCTACGGTTTTCATAGGTCCTTGAGCCGCGCCTTCAATTTTTTGTTCCACCGGATCCTCTGCGGAAATTATGACATTTTCCTGAGGACTTCTTTCTCTCATACAAGCGTATAAAGTAGTGGATTTGCCCTGACCGGTGGGACCGGTCATGAGAATAATGCCATAGGGGTTTTGCACCACCTCCTTTAAAAGGGCCTCCTCTCTGGGAGGAAAATGCATATCTGCTAGTCTGAGCATCTTCGCGTTAGCATTTAAGATACGCAGATTAACCTTCTCGTCATAAACTGTAGGATAGGTGTTCACACGAAACTCCACTCCGTTAAAAACTAAGGCTCCGTCCTGAGGGACCAGCTTATTAGCGGGATCCAATTTAGCCATGGCCTTAATGATGTTAACGACATAGCTTCTGTTTTTCTTATTAATAGTAATGTGTCCATCTTCCAAGCGGCCATCCACCCGGTATTGTACCCAGGAGCCCTTAGGTACAGGGGTAATATGAATATCAGAAGCATTTTCTTCAATGCCCTTGGTGAGAATTTTTTCCACCAGCTCTGTCTGCTCTGTGGTAGGCCTTTGAGACTGAATAAAGCCACTGGCCACAATACCCATGGTAATGTTTTTACCATAAGCCTTCTTAAAACCGTTCTTTAAATTCTCCGGCTCGCAGTATCTCAGCTGGATGGCGGTAACCTTCACTCTTCTGGTATCCTTAATACTTTGGAGCAGATTAACCTGATTGCTAAAATGCTCCAAATTAGAGGTAACCAAGGTTAAATGACCGTTTTCATAGGCCAAGGGAAGAATTTTATTTTCAAAAGTAAAATCCTCGGGTAAAAGCTCCAATATTTCCTTGGGGAAGTCAAATTCTCCTAAATCATCACCGTAAAAAACCTTAGAACCACTCATCAGTGTTTCTACGCTGCTTTCTAATCCTGGGTTATCCATTTTGGGTCTCTCTCATTTCCTTCTGTACTTGGTCTTGCTCTTGGTAAAGCTTGTTGTTCTGTGCTCGCCAAATCCGTCTTCTTTTAGCAAAAGAGGATTCGCCTTGTACTGGAGGCAAGGTCCTTGCTATTTTTTCTCCCGGCTGCTTGAGCACTTCCTCTGCTGACTTTTCCTTAGGTTCACCCTTTGCCACATTTTGCTTAAAGTCTTCCAATAGCTGCCGGCGATTTTGTTTATATCTTCTCCCGGCGTTAGCCAAACCATCCTGCAGGGTCCTATTTTCCTTTTCTTTAAAGGGTGCAAACTGAGGCACACCATCCACATCTTTAACAATTTGGGGAGTAAGAGCTATAATTATTTCTGTCTTCTCCTTGGTCACGGAGCGCCGTTTAAACAATTCTCCTAAGAAGGGTAGCTTGGATAAAAAGGGAATAGCTTTGATCTGGGAAATATCCGTATCCTTAAGCAAGCCCCCAATATAGATGGTTTCACCTGATTTCACTCTCAGCTCCGTCTCCGCCTCCCTAGTAGAAATTTGCGGTGCTCTATTATTATCCGTTTCGTACCAGCCACTAATAGAAGATACACTGGGCTTAATCTTAACGGAAACAGTCTCTAGAGCATCATCGTTAACTCTAGGGGTAACCTCTAGCTTAACTCCCACATCCTGGTATTGCACGGTAATGGTCCGGTCTATATCAACCGAGCCGCTGGATGAATTAGAAGCAGTTTGACTGGAGGTGAAAATGGGCACCTTATCACCAATAAGGATATTAGCCTTTTTCCCATTAAAGACCGTCACGGAAGGACTGGCCAAAATATTGCCCCTGGTTTTTCCTTCCTCATAATTGGGTATTACAGCCCAGGTAATACCCTGGGAGCCTTTAAAATAAGTTCCCAGATTATAATCTAGACCCATTTGTCTAGTGAAAGCATGATTTACCTCCATGACCGTAACCTGGACATGAACCTGCTTTTGAGCTATATCAGCCTTCTCCAAAAGCTGACTTATTTTTTCCAATTGAGAGGTGGTGCCATCCACGGTCATAGTGGATTGATCCACATCCACGTTTATTTTGTTTTCTTTAACGAAGGTTCCCACATCCTTCTGGACCTTTTCTAAGTCCAAATGCTTAATTTTAAAGGTTTTTACCAAGGACATTTTTTCTACAGGAGATACCAGAACCACATTCTTATTGAGCATATAGGTAAAACCATTAACCATGGCCAAGCAATCCATAGCTTGACTGAAGGTAGTATGCTCAAGATTTAAGGAGACGGTACCCTTTAAGTCACCGCTAATAACCACGTTTTTATTGGCCCTAAGACTAATAGCTCGTACCGCCTCCGTCAGCGCCGTACCTGAAGCTATATTTACATCAAAATATTCTTCTGCCCTCACCCCCTGCCCAATACTACACAGTAATAGACTGAGTGCTATGGCTCGTTTAAAATTTCCCATTTTCCTTGCCTCCTGTTTTCAAAGCGTAAAATTGTCCGCTCACGGTAATTCCATCCTTACTAATTCCTTCAATCTGACCCAAAGTCAGCTTATCTCCTACCTTCACTGTTTTAATGCTACTGCCCTCTTTCACAATGGCAATATTAGGGGGTAAAACCCCTACCACAGTAAAAGCACTGCCATTTTGGCCTATGGCTCCCGGCATACTAGGCACGGAAGGAGGCAGGGGAAACGCGGGCACCTGTCCCGGTAGCACCAGTACTCCTGCACTGCCAGCAAAAGGAGAAGGCATGGGACCTTCAGCTTTTGAAGATGAAGCAAAAAGCACATAGGGTTCAGGCAGCTTAGCAATCACCACTTCTCTTTGCGTAAAATAGATAAAGCCACTGCTCAAAGCTACTGCGGCCAAAAGCGTTCCGCCTAAAGCCTTTATTTTATTATTTTTCTTTAATACTGCCACACTGCTACCTCCTACTATCTGCAATAAATGCGATATACTACTCTGGCGGATAGAAGATTATTTTTTTCCTCAGCCCGTATCTCCAGCTTAGAAATAGCCGATAAAATTTTTTTCTCACCCAGCTTAGTCATTCCCATGCTTGCCGAACTATTAAAAGCCTCTAAACAAGCACTTATATTTTCCCAGGTACCTTCCACCTGAGCTGTGCTTTCACCATAACGAACTCCTCCGTCTTCTTTCTTAGGAGCTGAAAGCGTGGTATTGTTAACATTTTTAAGAGTGAGACCATTTTTGCTAAAATGCTCCGACTTGAGTCTACGAGCATTTTCTAATTCACTTACAGGCACCGGCTTTAACGCTTCCTCTAAAAGCTGGGCTTGTCTCTTACTATTAAAGGCTTCCGTCCACTGCTGCTTGGCCTTCATTTCTCCGTAGCTTTTAACCACCTGCTCCAAATGCTGGCTGCGAAGCAACTGAGTCATACCTAATAAAAGAAGAGCAACTAGAGCAATTAAGCAATATACTTGAAATTTCTTTTTATACTGCGCTTCATCACCCCAGGGAACAAAGTTAGACATTTTCTCCTCCTCCTTTAATGGACTGAGGTACGGACTTGGTTTTATCTGAAGTTGGTTTAGCATTCATAACAATAACAAAGCTTACCTTATTTTCCTTTTGTCTGATGCGTTCTATATTGGAAGGACCATAACGCTCTGCTTGAAGGTTCTTAGCAAAGGCATTGATATCGCCTAAACTGGTGCCGTCTCCCTCCAGCTTAATAGACTTGTCATCCATGGACACACTGGTTAGCCTTAAGGTTTTCGGTTTATTACGAGAAACCATAGCGAAGAAGGAAATAATTTTAAGATTATCCTGATGCGCCTTTTCCAACTGTACATTGGCTTCTTTAATCTGCCTATTAATAATTTGAGCCTCTTCATAACTAGCATCTACAGCTGCTTTAGAGGATAGGTCATACTTCATATATTCATAACCCCAGGCTCCTAGCTGGACGAAGATGGAGCAGAGAAAAAATATGCTTAATAATTGAAACAAGAATAAATTTAAATTGCGATGCTGATTCTGGGTATTAAAATCAATGAAATCACTTGACAAAAAGTTTCCGTAGTTTTCCCAATACATTTTGTTCTCCTTTTCCGGTACTCAGGCGCAAACCTCTCAAGCCACTGCCTAAGCCACTATAAAATAAATATCCTCTTGTTTCATCCTTACTAATACTTGAAATCCAGGACGGTAAAACCGCTAAATCCTCTAAGGCTAGCGCATGCATATCTTCATTTCTTAAAACATCGCCAAAGGATTTTTGTCTGAGCGCTAAGAGCACCTGACGATTAGTAAAAGAATCCTCTTGGGAAGAAAAGATACTAAAAACATTATTGCGTTCTGACAAGAAGTAATTTCCTTGGTGGGCAAAATACAGCGCACCCTGAGGATGAGATAAGCGCATTAATCTTTGTGCACCATTGAAATTAGCTTCAATAGCATAAAGAGGAAGCTTGAGCTTAGCAAAAACCATTTGTAAGGTTTTAATGGCAACCACCGAGGCATATGCGCAGGAGTAATAGCAATTTATTTCATCCCGACCTTCACCGATAAAGCTTAAGCTATATTCCTGGGGATTTTTCTTATCTGCATTTTCCTTTAAACACATCTTGGCGAAGGTTTCATACTCGCCCTTCTTTTTCAAATTAAAAGCTTGGCTTTTACTTCTGGTAAAGCATTTATAGGAAACCATAGAATCCGGAAGAGTAATATAGAAGAATCTTCCCTGCCAGGGCATACCCTTTAACCCTTCCTCCAGCCCTAAGGCTAAGTCATCCACATTCCCATTTTCCAGGAGCTCATAGAATTTACCTCCCAGCTCCTTATAAGCAACTACCTTGGCAGAGGGCGTTCTTAAGCTTCTATCAACCATTAAGAGAGATGCTTTCTCTTCATTTTTTTCTCCCAAGGACAACACCGCTAAATTTTCCATCCTTACTCCTTTCACTGCTAGTTTAATAAAACTAGAGGGTCCACATATTGACCGTTTCTCCAATATTCTAAATGTAGATGTGGTCCTGTAGAATAACCAGTGCTACCCACTCTAGCAATCAATTGATACTGGTCCACAATTTCTCCACAAGTAGCAATGAGGCTACTACAATGGGCATATAATTGATGATCGTGATATGCATCTTCTATAATGATGCAATTGCCATAGCCACCATAGGGAGCAGCGTAAACCACCTTTCCTCCATGCAGAGCTACAATAGCCTCTCCCTGGTCATAACCTAAATCCACCCCTGCATGAAACTTCCATTGACCACTGATAGGATGAGTTCGCCAGCCAAAGGGGGAAGTGATGCTCACTGCTTCTGTAGAAAAGGAGCAGCCCAGCCACAGACAGCAGCAGAAGACTAGGGCACTCATAACTTTAACCTTACTCGCTTTAGACACCTTCTTCGAAAGAACTTTGCTGTTCTTGATATGACTAATTGTAATGCCCCTCTTACAAATTGAAATCAGCCATCGGTTGTATCTTTTTAGCTATTTTTTTAGAGCTACAACTTTTGTCCTAAGACTAAAGTTGTAGCTCTAAAAGGGGCTTTCTTCTCTTCTAAACAGCCTCTCACGCCCACTAGAAGCGCCATCTGGCCCCTAAGCTAAAGCTTGCACTACTTCTCACTGCGCCTAGATTTTTATAAATCTCTCCATAGAGCTGACAATCCTTACTCAGCTCTAATTGTCCTCCTACACCTATTTCCCACCAATTAGTAGGCTGCTCCTTCTCATAACGCACTGTACCTGTAGTCACGCCTCCGCCGCCAGCAAAGTCATGGTAGTAGTTAAACTTAACATAAGCCTCCTGCTGCTGCCACTGCTTACTCAAAGCAAGTCCTACTCTCGTTACTAGGTGCCTAGTAGCATCCATGGTAACGGCCATTTTCTTAGAAGTAGTAAAGCTGGCTCCACCAACGCGGCCCACAATCAGCTCTCCACTTGGTTCAAGATAAAGATTAGAACCTAAGTCCTTTTTATAACCATATTCTCCGCTTAAGGTCGTAAGCCAAGAGGCGTAGTTGGCAGTGGAATAATTACTGCTTAAATCAGTAACATTATAGGTAGCAGTAAGCTTACCCTGACGCAGCACTACATCATAATAATGCCCTTTTGCTCCTTGCCAGGTTTGATAAAGTCCTAGGGTAGTACTTCTATGTGTACCACTACCTCTTTCGTAGGTACCGTCACCATCAATTCTACTAACAAAGGCTCCTCTGTAAAGCTTGCCTTCTCCTAGCTCAAAGCCCCTATCATAGCCTAGGCGAAAGCTATTATGCTGAAGCTCTACCCTGCGTCCTGTAGCAAGGCTCTGCTTCCCCCTAGCATACTGGCCCCAAATATTTCCTGTCTCTTCGGCAACATTAATTTCCCTATTAATTTCACCCAATCTTTTACGTAAGCTGTTAGTTTCTAAAAGCCAAAGATTATTATTATTGTCCCTAGCATCCGCTGCCTGCTTAGTATTTTCTGTAATATAAGGCTCCGGCTTTTCTGTAGGCTTAGTAGGTGGCTTAATAGGAGCTGCGCCGTTTTCCTGTAGCTGCACTAGATTCCATTTACCTTTATCCGTAGGATCAGCAGCAATAGTAACAAGATACTGTTTTTCGTTATATTCGCTAGCTGCTCCCTTAACTGTAAGCTTGCCGGAAGCATCCTCAACAACTAAAGCGGAACCTTTTAAAATTTCCTTAGAAGAGGCTCTATCATAAAAGTCATCATAATTTACCTGCACATATAACGTGGTAGCATCGCTCTGCGCGCCTAGAGTAAGGACATCTGCTCTACTATTCGCTAAGTCCGTGTCCACACGAACAAACCCTTGCTCACCACTTAACTTAGCTAAAGACAATGTTCTAAAGCCCTCCTTGTCTTTGCTGCGATACTTTCTAGTGGTATCATAGCTTCCCTTGTTCCAGCCATCCCAGGTCAAATCAATAAGGCCATCTTTATTTAAAATGATAGTTGTTCCAATTGTAGTTGCTCTGGTAGCTGTTTTGTTACCTGCCACATTTAACTTGAGATCATATTGGCCTTTTGTCTCGCAATCCGTGCCGTAGCGATTATCATACACCGGTCGCCAAGTACCGCCTTGGGTAAGAGTAAGATTATTATTGCCCAGTGCAGCGGAGATGATATTGCCCTGCAAATAAGAATCCTCCGTAGCAAGAAGTATATTATTGGTTCCTATTTTAATATCTGCCTCACCGTAACCCTGGGCTATGACGTCTCCCTGAAGCTGCCTAACATAGTTACCCGGAGCTGTAATCTCATTTTTATCACCAAAAGCATGCACGCTTATAGCTGCAAAAGGTACTCCGGCAGCGGCAGTAGCCTGAGTATTAATAAAAACGTTCTTAGACAAGGTCATTCCTCCGCCAAGACCTGTAGCCAACACTCTCTGTTGCGCAGTTCCTTCCTCTGACTTGCCGCCACCTGAGGCTAAGGCTGTGATTTCCACATTACCCTTCACTGTGGAACCAGCAACCCCTCCCGCACCAACCTTTCCTGCATTATTATCATTATCAGCGATAGCTAATATTTTTAAATCCCCGCCTACAAAGCTATTTCCGCCTATACCACTTGCGACTCTATCGCGATACCTTTTCGTCACAATTTGTTCTGGGTTTTCCCTCACAGCAGATTCTACAATAACCTCTAAATTTCCTTCCACGATATTTTGTACCGTTTCGGCATCTGCAGATAGACCTATAACGGACATAACATACTCTGGTCCTTCACTTTTATGCGCGTGAAGCTCAATTTTCGCGTTACCGGTAATCTTATTCAGCGCATCGCGATAACCCTGCATGCCAAATATTTCGCTGGGACCGGCAAGCTTAAAATTGCCATAAATATTGGCATTACCATTAACAATACTGGCATCATTATGATCAGATACCATACCGGCAGCAAAAAAGCGGCTCCCTGCTCCGCCGGCAAGCTCAATATCCACATCACCATTGACAATAGTATTGTAATGCCCCTCAGCTTGACTTTCGTGATAGTCAGAAAAATCCCTACCACTAGCAATGCCATAAACACGCGCAGTGGAATCATTAGTTAAGAGAATAGGATCTCCTGAAGGTTTGCCGTCCTGCCCTACCGGAGTTATCGTAGCAGTAGTATTTTCTTTCACCTCAAGAGAAGCCTGTGCCGTAGATTTAATTTTTAAGGGTCCCCCCGGCCCCACCTCTATGGTGCCGCCATAGATACCGGCACAATAAGCGGCACTTCTATCAGGAGTTCCTTGAACCGATATTTCCATCAGCTTATTCCCTACAAAAGAAACCTTTTGCTCTCCATCCTTCAGGTTCAGAGCAAAAAAGGCCTCTCTCCCATCAAAGACGCCCTCTCTAGTCACACTTACGCTGTCATATACACCGCCACCGATGGTAATTGAAGTGGTTGTAACGCCGGCCCCATATACACTCCTACTACTTACCAGTCCAATCAACACCATAGCCGCCAATAATCCGCGCTGATCTCTCATACTCACAGCCTCCTCCGCTCCACTATTTTTTACATATTATATCCCTTCTTCTTTGAATTGTATTCATGCTTCGGTTGTATTTATTTGACGTTTTAATTTAGCTATGGCTTTTGTCCTAGGACTAAAGCCACTAAAATTCATGCAAAAAGGAGTCCCCCCAAGGGACTCCTTTTTGGTGCCGATATATTATCCCACTTTTAATGCGCTTTTATCTATCACTCCATCTTTAAATTCAAAACTGCTTATTTGATAATTTGAGCCATTGTTCCAATTTTTAATAGTTAAAAACTCTCCTGTTTCCGTAAAGGTACACACTAAATCACTCCCCGAAGAAGTAAATTCCACCTCGGCCTGCTTAATTTGTTGAAAAAGGAGGCGATCCTTGTCCGTACCATAAAAATTGTAATTATCAATGGTATCGTTCCCATCTCCCTTTTGC
>CAZTGQ010000007.1:0-12369 GCA_964613345.1 uncultured Acidaminococcales bacterium
GGACTCTGGGCGTTGATGCTATTGCGGCCGTCGGTACCACCATTCCGGTTTTTATGATTGCTGTAGGTGCTACCATTGGCTTAACCAGCGGAATGTCCGTTATTGCCGGACAGGAATTCGGTGCTAAAAATTTAGCTGGAGTGAAGGAATCGGCTGCTGTTGCCCTAACAATTTCTGTGATTTATATGTTTTTATTCATGATTATTACCCATATATTTTTGGCACCGCTCTTGCGCATGATTGATGTGCCGGAGGAAATTTTTAAGCAGTCCTATGACTATATCAGTATTTTGCTGTATGGTATTGGTACCACTACGCTTTATAATTTGGCGGCAGCTCTTATGAGAGCCTTAGGGGATAGCAAAACACCTTTGTATTTTCTGGTTATTTCTTCTATCCTGAACATAGTGCTGGCTTTGATTTTCATTATCTGCTTTGGATGGGGTGTTATAGGCTCAGCCATTGCCTTAGTTATAGCAGAGGGCTTATCCGGTGCTCTGTGTCTGTGGTATATCTATCACAAGGTGCCGGCACTTCATCTTCAGAAGAGGGATTTTGTACTGACAGGAAGCAAGGTGTGGCAGCATTTGAAAATGGGCTGCCCTATGGCCCTGCAGTTTGCTATTTTAGGTATTGGTATTTTAGTTTTGCAGGCAGTGTGCAATTCCTTTGGACCAACCTACATTGCCGGGTTTACCGCTGCTGGTAGAGTGGAGCAGTTAGCCCTGCAGCCGATGATTTCCGTGGGCATTGCTACGGCAGTTTTTACTGCGCAAAACTTTGGTGCTAAGCGATTTGATAGGATAAGACAGGGCGTCAAAATGGCTTCCTTTATGCTCATGGGCTTTTCGGTGGTGGCAGCCGTGACCAGCTATTTCTTTGGACCGGAGATTATTAAGCTTTTTATTGAGGAAGGGGATGGAGCTACCATTAAGGCAGGTGTTACCTATCTGCATACAACGGTGCCCTTTTATATTTTCCTCAGTCAGATTTTTATCTTCCGCAATGCTACTCAAGGCTTGGGCTTATCCTTTATGCCCTTTGGCAGTGGGGTGGTAGAGCTAGTAGCCAGAAGCGGAGCGGCACTTATTCTAGGCGGGAGGATGGGCTATTTAGGCATGTGTTATGCCAGTCCCTTTAGCTGGATGGGAGCATGTACCTTTTTATCCCTGGGGTATTTCTATTTCATTAAGGTCTTAGAGAAACAAAAATATAACCATGGACAGGTATGATATACTGTAAGTGAGGTAAAGGAGGGTATCTTATTATGTATAAGCTGCTTATTGTAGTCTTGACGATGATTTTTTGTTGTAGTGGATGTGGTGATAGCAGAAAGACAGCAACAGAAAATAAGACAAAGCCTCTGAAAATTGTAACTACTATTTTTCCTGAGTATGATTGGCTCCGCAATGTTATGGGTGACGAATTTAAGAATGCCCAGGTAACTCTTCTTCTTAACAAGGGTACTGATTTGCATAGCTATCAGCCTACGGTGCAGGATATGCTTAAGGTAGCTGATGCTGACCTTTTTATTTATGTAGGTGGCGAATCGGATTTCTGGGTGAAGGATGCTTTGAAAGAGGCTAAAAATAAAAACATGAAGGTGATTAACCTTCTGGAGGTATTGGGCCGGGGCGCGAAAATAGAAGAAAAGGTAGAGGGCATGGAGGGCTCAGAGGCTAAGACGGACGGACATGGGGCTCATTCCCATGAGAGTGAGGAAAAGCCTGAGGTGGACGAGCATGTGTGGCTGTCCTTAAAGAATGCTCAGCTTTTTTCTGAGGCTATAGCGAAGTCCTTAAGTGAAATTGATGGTGCTCATCAAAAAACCTATGCCGCTAATCTTAAAAATTATAGGGACAAGCTGACTGCTCTTGATAAAAGCTATCAGCAGGTTGTAAAGGGGTCAAAGCAGAAAACCATTTTATTGGGGGATAGATTTCCTTTCAGATATCTGGTGGATGATTATGGCCTTAAATATTACGCTGCTTTTGTGGGCTGCTCTGCAGAAACGGAAGCAAGCTTTAAGACAGTTAGCTTTTTAGCAGGCAAGCTAGACAGTCTGCAGTTACCGGTTATTTTTACCTTGGAAAAATCTAACCGCAAAATTGCTCAAACCATTGTGGCCACTACGCAAAATAAAAAGCAGGAAATTTTAACTTTGGATTCTATGCAGTCCACCACTAGCGAAGAAATAGCTAAGGGTGCCACTTATTTGGGCATTATGGAAAGCAACCTTAAGGCTTTAGAAAAGGCTCTAAGGTAGGAGGATATATGAGTCAATTGACTTGTCGTAATTTGACCCTGGGCTATCAAGGACAGGTTGTAGCAGAAAATTTAAATTTTAAAGTAGAGGCTGGGGATTATTTATGTGTGGTAGGAGAAAACGGTAGTGGTAAATCCACCCTTTTGAAAACCTTACTTCATTTGCGTTCGCCCCTAGCAGGAGAAATAATAGTGGGTGATGGCTTAACCCTAAAGGAGCTGGGCTATCTACCGCAGCAAAAATCCAGCCAGCAGGATTTTCCTGCCACTGTGGAGGAAATTGTAATTTCAGGGTGTCAAAATAGATGTGGTTGGCGTCCCTTTTACAATAGGGAAGAGAAGAAATTGGCTTTTTCCGCTATGGAAAGAATGCTCATTAGTCCCTTAGCCAAGGAGAGCTATCGCAATCTATCCGGAGGCCAGCAGCAAAGAGTTCTTTTAGCTAGAGCGCTGGCTGCTACGCGGAAAATGCTTTTGATGGATGAACCTGTAACAGGACTTGACCCTGAAACTACAGTGGAGCTTTATAAAGCCATCAAGGAATTAAATTCCGAAGATGGAATTACTATTATCATGGTTTCTCACGATATTAAGGCGGCCTTAAGAGATGCCACTCATATTTTGCACATTGGTGCAGAAACCTTCTTCGGCACTCGCAAGGAGTATTTAGACAGTGCTTTAGGCAGAAGCTACGCCCTCTTAGAAGAGGAGGGTAAATTATGACCGCTTTTCAAACTCTTCTTACTTATTTTACCTATCCTTTTGTCCGCTATGCTTTGGTGGTAGGAGTGCTCATTGCCTTATGCACCTCTTTGCTTGGCGTAACCTTGGTGCTCAAACGCTTTTCCTATGTCAGTGATGGCTTATCCCATGTGGCCTTTGGTGCTATGGCTGTGGCCTTTGTGCTCAGGATCACCAACTACATGCTCTTTAGCTTACCGGTGACTATTCTTTGTGCAGTGCTGCTTTTGAACCTAGGGCAAAATGCTAAGGTGAAGGGTGATGCTGCCATTGCCATGCTTTCAGTTGGAGCTATGGCTATAGGGTATCTGCTGATGAATGTTTTTGCTACAGGTCCCAATATTTCCGGGGATGTGTGCAGTACTCTTTTTGGTTCTACCTCTATTCTCACGCTTACAGCCCAGGATATGTGGCTTTCCTTGGCTCTAGCAGTAGTGGTGGTGCTATTTTTTCTCCTATGCTATCATAAGCTTTTTGCGTTGACCTTTGACGAGGATTTTGCTAAAGCTACAGGCATTAATGTAGAAAGATATAATTTATTTCTAGCCATTATTATTGCGGTGATTATTGTTCTGGCTATGAGCTTAGTGGGGTCTTTACTTATTTCTGCTTTGGTAATTTTCCCGGCACTATCAGCTATGAGATTGTTTCAGAGCTTTAAGGGTGTAACGATTTGTTCGGTAGTACTATCCTTAATTTGTGCCTTCGTGGGCATTATCATTTCTATTTTGGCGGAAACACCTGTGGGAGCAACAATTGTTTTAATTGACATGCTGGCCTATTTACTTTGTGTTATTTTGGAGCGCTTAAGAGACTAAAAAAGCGTCTGAAGAAATTTTCTTCAGACGCTTTTACTTTGCGTTAAACCCTATGTTTTATTTTTGCGCTCTGCTTCTTTTTGTGAGAACGTGCAAAACCTTTAAGGTTACCAAAAGGAGCACAATACTGCTACCCAAGGTTAGGGGCAAATTGCCGTGGGAGTAGCCGGAAATAATATAGCCTATAAAGCAGCACAGGGCTACGGTTATAGCATAGGGAATTTGTGTACCTACGTGAGTCATATGCTGCACACCGGCACCGGAGGAGGATAAAATAGTAGTATCGGAAATTGGTGAGCAGTGGTCGCCAAAGACGGAGCCTGCTAAGGTAGCAGAAAGAGTTACGGTCATAATGGCAGGGTCCAAGGCTTTACAGATGAAGACCACAATGGGAATGAAGATACCAAAGGTGCCCCAGGCTGTACCGATGGAAAAAGAGAGGCCTGCTGCCACGAGAAAGACGATGGCAGGAATTAGCTCCATGGGCAAATGACTGGCTTCTACTACGGCACCAATATATTTGCCGGTACCTAAATAATTTTGACAAATGCTACCGATGGTCCAGGCTAAGCTTAAAATGATGAAGGCAGGAACCATGCTATTAATGCCCTTAGCAAAGCTTTCCATGAAATCGGTAAAGGGTAAGAGCTTTCTAGGAATAAATTGGATAAAGGAGACTACAAAAGCACCGAAACCGCCAACAACTAAAGCAGCGGAAGCATCACAGTTGCCAAAGGCTTCTCTGATGGATAAGCCCTTGGACCACAGACCACCGTTATAAAGCATGGCCAAAATAGTTAGAACAATTAAGGAGCCTATGGGGATGATTAAATCCCAAACCGTTCCCTTGGTGGAGATATTGGCAAGTTCAGGGGCAATATCATTATCCTGAGCTCCTAAATCGCCGGTAGCCTCAGCTTGGGCTTCCACCTCTGCCATGGGGCCAAACTCTAGGTCAGTTAAAGAAAGAACTAGAACCATAATGAGCGACAAAATGGCATAAAGATTATAGGGAATAGTGGAAAAAAACGCAGATAATTCGTTAGAGAAGGCGCCAGTTTCATAGAGCGTGGAGCCTACAGCAGCCGCCCAGCTGGAAACAGGAGCGATGATGCATACAGGAGCTGCGGTGGTATCGATAATGTAGGCTAGCTTTGCCCTGGACAGACGATATTTATCTGTGACAGGCTTCATTACTGTACCTACAGTTAGGCAATTAAAGTAGTCGTCTATAAAAATAACCAGACCTAAAATACAGGTAGCTAGCTGAGCTAGGTTTTTATTTTTAATTTTACCGGAGGCCCAATTGCCATAGGCCAGGGAGCCGCCAGCTTTGGTCACTACAGCAACAAGACCGCCTAAAATGGCCAGAAAGAGAATAATGTTAAACTTGTCAGGTGAGCCTACGGTTTTGGACATGATGCCAAAGGGGAAGGCAATAACCTCCACTAGATTTCCGCCGGTAGCCCAGGTGTAAATAGCTCCGCCGGAGAGAATACCCAGTACTAGAGAGGATATTACTTCTTTAGTTAAAAGTGCAAGAACAATGGCGATAATAGGTGGTAAAAGTGATAATAGTCCGACGTCTACTGTAGCAGGTTCCATATAAATATACCTCGTTTTTAGTTTTTCTTTATTGTACCACAGAAAGAGAAAATGAGCTGTAATAAAATAGGTTTTTATCCTAATTATCACAGCTCATTTTATGCTTAGTGGGAATTAAAGCTTATTTTTTTCAGTTTTGTCTACCAAGTAGGCTACGCAGCAGTCGCCGGTGATGTTTACGCAGGTACGGGGCATATCTAGGACTCTATCAATGCCGGCGATTAAAGCACTACCTTCTAGGGGTAGACCAATTGCTGTTAAAATCATGGTCAGCATAATAAAGCCTGCGCCGGGAACACCTGCTGTACCAATGGAGGCCAAGGTGCCGGTAACAATAATGGTAGCATATTGAGCTATGGTTAAATCCACACCATAGATTTGGGCAACGAAGAGAGCACAAACTCCTTGATAAAGAGCAGTACCATCCATATTGATGGTTGCACCTAAGGGCAGAACAAAGCTACTGATTTGAGGAGAAACTCCTAATTTACCGGTGCATTCCATGCTTACGGGCAAGGTGCCGGAGGAAGAACAGCTGGTAAAAGCAATCATTTGAGCCGGAAGAATTGTTTTAAAGAAGGTAATAGGACTGAGCTTGCCTAAGACACTTAAAAGGCCACCATAAACGATTACAGCATGGAGGAAGCAGCCTAGGTAAACAGCGATAATAACCTTTAAGAGCGGTAGAAGGACGGAGGGTCCATTAGCCGCTACTACAGGAGCAATTAAACCAAAGACACCGATAGGAGCAAACATCATAATGTAGCCTACGATTTTGTAGGAAACCTCTGCTAAGCCGTCAAAGAATTTAAGTAGTGAGCTAGCTCTTTCTCCTACGGAAATAATACCCATGCCTAAAAACAGAGCAAAGACAATGATTTGCAGCATATTGGCTTTGAGCATGGAATCAAAGGGGTTAGTGGGGAAAATGCCCACAATAACCGACATGAGAGCAGGAGCAGCCTTAGCGGAGGCCTTAACGCCACCGGGAATGCTTAGACCTGCACCGGGTACTATGATGGTACCTAGGATTAAACCAATAATAATAGCAACTGCAGTAGTTACCAAGTAGAAAAAGACTGTTTTGCCGCCGATGCGACCAATCTTCTTCACATCCCCCAGACCGCAAACGCCTAGGACCAAAGATGATAGAACCAAAGGAACAATGACCATTTTAATCATGTTCATGAAGATGGTTCCTAGGGGTGCTATCCAGGCTTTGGCAAAAGGAACACCGCTTGGCCCCATAATAAGGCCGGAAATTACACCAAGAATCAAACCTACCAAAATCCTCATCGATAAACCCATAAATAACTCCCCTTTCGTTTTAAAAAGAATAAATTCAGTATACTCTACTGCTTAGATTAGTATAGCATGATTTTTTTGGCTGCCATAGCAATTATTGAATTTTAGGCTATTTTACTTCATCTAAGGGGTATAGAGGGCAATATGTGTAAAAAAATAGACAGTTCTTGCACGGATGGCTGAAATGAAGTAAACTAAAATAAAAACCCGGGAGCACAAGAAAAGGCGCTAAGCCTTTTGGACAGGGGTTGGCACAAACATAAGGATGGTAGGAATATGGCAGATAGGGAAAAAAATCCCTGTATTTTAGTACAGGGAGCGATGGACGTGGAATTAAGTTATCTTTTATCAGCTCTAGAGGCTTCTCGAAAAATACAAAAGGGTGCTTTTACCTTTTGGCAGGGTGCTTTAGGCGGACAAAATATTGTGCTGAGTAAAACAGGCATTGGCACAGCCTTAGCAGGAGCAGCTACAGCCTTAGGAATTACCACTTTTTCTCCCACCCTTATTATTAATCAGGGGACAGCCGGGGCCTATGAAGAGCAGCTAGGCTATGGGGACATCGTTCTCGGAGAAAAATATTTTAATGGTAATGCTTTGCATACAACAAAGACGGGAACCAAATACTACATTGATATGGAGCGCCTAGAGGGGGAAAGCGATTTCCAAAGGATGTTTTTACCTCAGCCCAGTTATTTTTCTGCTTCTTCCCAAGCTCTTATAAGAGCCGCTTCTTTAAACGCTGTTTATACAGAGGGGAAGGTGGTCAAGGGAATCATTGCCTCCTTTGACCAATGGAATATGGATCAGCAGACCATTAGCTTTCTTAGAAGGACTACGGGAGCTTGCTGTGAGGAAATGGAGTCGGCAGGATCCGGAGTAGTGGCCCAGGCGTTAAACACAGATTTTTTGCCTATTCGGGTTATCAGCAATAACAATACCCTAGGTACTCTTTTTCGAGGCGAGACTGCTGTGAGCTGCCAAAAATTTGTAGAGCTCTTTTTGCGGAGCTATAATTTCTAGCTGCTTCATTCTAGCTTGAGGTTAGAACTACAAATCAGAAATAAAAAAAGCCCTTTTGGGCTTTTTTTATTTAAACTTTTTTCCGGAGAGCACTTCATAAGCTTCAATATATTTAGCAATAGTCTTGTCAATAACCTCTTGAGGTAAGAGATAATCGCTGTTTGGATTTGCAAGGAGCCAATCACGAACATATTGTTTATCATAGGCAGGCTGGCTTTGTCCCTCCTTATAACCCTCCAAAGGCCAGAAGCGAGAGCTGTCAGGAGTGAGCATTTCATCTCCTATAATGATAGTACCGTTTTCGTCCAAACCAAATTCAAACTTGGTATCAGCAATGATAATGCCCTTAGTTAAGGCATAGTCTGCACATTTCTTGTAAAGAGCAAGGGTATAGTCTTTAATTTTCTGCGCATATTCCATACCGTGACCGGGAAATTGTTTCTCAAAGACGGCAGCGCCTTCCTCAAGGGAAACGTTTTCGTCATGAGTACCAACCTCTTCCTTGGTGCTGGGAGTGAAAATGGGTTCAGGTAGTTTTTGCGATTCCTTAAGGCCCTGAGGTAAGGTTAAACCGCAAACCTTGCCTGTTTCCTTGTAGCTAGCCCAGCCGCTACCGGTAATATAGCCGCGCACGATGCATTCCATGGGTAGCATGGTGAGCTTTTTACATTTCATGGCCTTGCCCTGGAATTCAGCTTGTCTAAAGAATTCAGGCATATCCTGGGGATCTACAGAAAGCATGTGATTGGGAACAATGTCCTTGGTGAAATCAAACCAAAACTTGGACATTTGGGTGAGAACGGCACCCTTATTGGTAATTTTATTTTTCAAAATATGGTCAAAGGCAGAAATACGGTCAGTTGCTACCATAATAATGCTACCCTCGGCATCATAGACCTCACGCACCTTGCCGGACTTAAAAGGCTTATATTCTTTCATGAAAAAATCCCCCTTATGAGCTATAAATTTAATAGAGATATCATAGCACATTTTTATAGCAAGGTCGAATTATATTTTAAATTCTGCCTCAAATTTTTTACATTAATAGGCTATAATCAATTGAAAGAAGAAGCATTCTAGCGTATAATAAGCTGTAAGTTTTTTCAGAGGGGGAAAAAATAATGCATATTGTATTAACGATTGTGGGTAAGGACAAGGTGGGTATTATTGCTAAGGTCAGTAATATCCTAGCTGAAAAGCAGGTTAATATTATTAATATTAACCAAAATATCATGGATGGCTTTTTTAATATGGTGCTCATTGGTGATATGGACAAGGCGACAGTTTCTGTGAAGGAATTAAATGCCTTGGGAGAAGCATTGGGTAAGGAACTAGATTTAGAAATCAGAGTTCAGAGCGAAGATATTTTTACCGCTATGCACCGTATATAGGAGGGTCACATGTACAGCATAAAGGATGTCCTAGAGACAACTAAAATGATTACAGAAAACAAGCTGGATGTGCGTACCATCACTATGGGCATTAGCCTAAGAGATTGCGCTGATGAGGATGTAAAGGTTTGTGGCGAAAAGATTTACAATAAGATTACCAGAGTGGCTAAGGATTTAGTAAAAACAGGAGAAGACCTAGAGGGGGAATTAGGAGTACCTATTATACACAAGCGTATTTCTGTGACACCTATTTCTCTAGTAGGCGAAAGCTGTAAAACAGATTCCTATGTTCCTTTGGCTAAGGCTTTGGATAGGGCAGCCAAGGATGTAGGAGTTAATTTTATTGGCGGCTTTAGTGCCTTAGTTGAGAAGGGTTATACTAAGGGGGATAAGGTGCTTATTAGCTCCATTCCTGAAGCCTTAGCAACTACGGATATAGTATGCTCTTCTGTAGCCGTGGGTTCTACCAAAGCAGGTATTAACATGGATGCGGTCAGAGAAATGGGTCTTGTAGTGAAGAAAACTGCTGAGCTGACGGCGGATAAGGATGCCTTAGGCTGTGCTAAGCTGGTTGTATTTTGTAATCCTGTGCAGGATAATCCTTTCATGGCAGGAGCTTTTCATGGCGTTACAGAGCCTGAAACCGTTATTAATGTAGGTGTTTCCGGGCCCGGCGTGGTGAAGCATGCCCTGGAGGCCGTTCGCGGTGAGGATATTGGTACAGTAGCTGAGATTATCAAAAAAACCGCCTTTAAGATTACCAGAGTGGGACAGTTAGTGGCTCAGGAAGCAGCTCATAGGTTAAATGCCCAATTTGGTATTATAGATTTATCCCTGGCACCCACACCTGCAGTAGGTGATAGTGTTGCCCATATTTTGGAGGAAATTGGTCTAGAGTGCTGTGGTTGCCCAGGTACAACTGCAACCCTAGCTATGCTTAATGATGCAGTGAAAAAGGGTGGACTCATGGCTTCTAGCTATGTGGGAGGCCTTTCCGGTGCCTTTATTCCGGTGAGTGAGGATGCAGGCATGATTCATGCCACGGAAATTGGCTGCTTAACTCTAGAAAAATTGGAGGCTATGACCTGTGTTTGCTCTGTAGGCTTGGATATGATTGCTATTCCCGGAGACACTACGGCAGCAACAATTTCTGCTATTATAGCTGACGAGTCAGCTATTGGTATGATTAATAACAAGACCACCGCTGTGAGAGTGATTCCTGTGCCTAACAAAAAGGTGGGGGACAAGGTGGAATTCGGCGGCCTTTTAGGTTATGCACCTATTATTAAGGTAAACACCTATAAGCCGGACATTTTTATTGCCAGAGGCGGCAGAATACCTGCCCCGGTAAGGAGCTTGACTAATTAATGAGAAAACAGGAAAAGCAAAAGCTGATTCTGAGTATTTTGGAAGAAACCTATAAGGGCATGGATACAGCGCTGAACTATACCACGCCCTTTGAGCTTTTAGTGGCAGTTATTTTATCTGCTCAGTGTACGGACGAGAGAGTGAATAAAATTACAGCTAGGATTTTTCCCCGCTATAATTCGCCTCAAAAAATGGGGAGCTTGACTTTGGCTGAAATGGAAGAATTGATTAGGGATTGCGGGCTCTATCATGCCAAGGCGAAAAATCTTTTGGCTACATGCCAGCGTTTAGTGGAGCATTATCAAGGGGAGGTTCCTGAAACTAGGGAGGACCTCATGTCTCTTCCAGGAGCAGGCAGAAAGACAGCTAATGTAATGCTCAGCGTGGCCTTTCATCAACCGGCACTGGCCGTAGATACCCATGTGTTTCGAGTGTCGAAAAGGCTGGGACTTGCTAAGGGGGAGGATCCCCTAGTAGTGGAAAAGGAACTGCTAAAAATCGTTCCTAAAGAAAAATGGGGAGAGGCACATCACTGGCTTATTTGGCATGGGAGAAAGCTGTGCAAGGCGAGAAATCCTCTTTGCACAGAATGTCCGCTAGTTGATGTGTGTCCTTCAGGTAGGATATAGAGATGGATAATGTATATGATTACATAGCTGATTTTTATGATAATGATGAGGGCTGGAATACAATTTTAGACCGGTCCTATGCAGAAGGCTTCATACGTAAAGAGGCTTGGCAGGGTCATGATAATAAGCAGCTTCAGGAAATTTGGAACAGAATATTACTCTTATGTGTATATACCAGTCATGGAGAATTCCTTTTAGGTGATTTAAACACCGATGACTTGATTGATGCTGTAGCTTGGTGTGGTCGTAATGTGGCGGACTACACTCTCAGTCCTGCGCGAGTGAAGAATCTTTTAGAAACCTGGGGAGAGCTTTTTGTCTATTTGAAGGAAAAGCATGTGGTGTCCAGCAGTGTCCATCCACATCTAGCTAAGGAAGCTCTTATTAAGGAGGATGGAACCTTAGCCTTAGTTAATTTTAAAGGTGAGTTTCTGCCGGGAGAAGAACAAAGGCGTGCTCAAGGGGTGGAGGATGCTCCCAGTAAGGTCATACTTAATGTGGGGGAGGTCATGAATGACCTTTTAGATGAGCTCCATACCTTCTTTCAGCAAAATTGCTTTAACCTGGATTTAGAAAGAGCAGTGTTTTTCTATCAAGGCTTTAGTCGGTCCAAGTTGGAAAATGATGAAATGGAAAGCTCGGAATTTTGGCAAACCTTTTGGGATTATTTTCTCTTTGACTATCATTTGCTCTTAGATGACAAAACACCCCTAGAGCATTTTGCCGGGAGAAAGGTAAGCCGGCAGCAGGCTCTGGTTACCGAGCTATGCGGTTCCAGATTAGCTTTGTTCAGCGTGGAGGAAATAGATGAAACGGGGATGCATCTTTGTCGGGATTTTCTTACAGACGAATTGTACACCTTGAATTTACCTCTTAACAGAGACATGGATACCAAGGATATGCTTATTTTAGGGCATATTTTTTACAATAAAACGATGGTTATGAACTATGTTCGTTGCTTTAGAATTAAGACCTTAGGTCAGAAAAGACTTAAGGAGCAGCTTTTAAGCTTTTATCACTGGTACAAGATTCAAGAACCAAGGGGAACAATTGAAAGCTTTATAGCAAGGCATCCCTTGATTTTAAGAAAAGCAGTATTTTTCAGTGCTCATTACTTTCCCTTTGTGGTCTTTCCCTATACCACGGATATTGCAGGCTATGTTCCGCCACCCTTTTCCAGAGGGAAGAATACAGTAGTATCCTGTATGGAAAAGATGATGACGC
>CAZTGQ010000007.1:12379-17672 GCA_964613345.1 uncultured Acidaminococcales bacterium
AGCATTTTTCTTGTCGGGATGTACTTTTGGTGATGCGAATGTGGCTTGATTTTTCGGCAGTGCATGGTGATATAAGCAGCTTTACTCCTGAGGTATGGGCTGGAGGCGTGCTAGCTTCCTTCGTTAAGCTTAATATGGCCTATAGCTATTCGTTGAAAAACATTGCAGCTATGTGTTGGAATATTCCTGTGGAGGATTTGACTAAGGCAGCCTTAAAGGTGCAGGAGGTTTTGCAATTAACTGATTATGACCCTAGATATTGCAATGAAGAAGGGGTCTTGACCATGCTTTTAAACCAGACAAATGTGTAGGAGGAGCATATGATTTGTAAAAAATGCGGCTTTGAATATGTGGATGGCTTAAAGGAGTGCCCCAATTGTCAGGCACCTAATGAAGCAGAAGAAACCGTTGTCTTGACTGAGGAGGAAAGAGATACCTTCGGTGGGTTAACCATCGATACCTCACCTTCTAAAGGTACTGATGATGGTTATAGGGTCTATGATCAAGAGGAGCAGGAAGATAAGGGGCATAAGCCCGGCGGCTTTACCTTTAAGGTCCACACCTTTGGCACAAGAGGCCTTTTGTGGCAAATATTACTCCTCTTCATAGTACTGGGCATTATTTTAATTGTTTTGCCCGGCATACTTATCTTTGCTTTAGGCGCTGCAATATGTTATTATTTATATATGTGGCTCTTTTAATTTGCTCGCCGAGTAAAATTTTCAGAAAACAGCGAGTTATTCTTTGTAGTATAATTAAATTATTAAGAGGGCAAAAGTTTTTTGTTTAGGTAATTAAGAAAGTTGTTTTGAGGCAGAGAAAGGATGTGAGGCTAAGCGTAGCATGTTTTTCCCAACCCCAGCTAGTCAAAAATAATATAAAAATACACAGGATGAAAGGAAGGATTAATTATGAAAGAAGTTGTAATCGTAAGTGCAGTAAGAACAGCAATTGGCTCATTTGGCGGAGGCCTAGCTTCTGTTGCAGCTGCAGATTTAGGTGCTATTGTTATTAAAGAGGCTTTAGCTAAGGCTAACGTAAAGCCTGAAATGGTTGACGAATTAATTTTTGGTAATGTGTTACAAGCTGGTTTAGGTCAAAATCCTGCTCGCCAGGCTTCTGTAAAAGCTGGTATTCCTATTGAAGTACCTTCTTACACTGTAAACAAGGTTTGCGGTTCCGGCTTAAAGTGCGTGGAATTAGCAGCTGCAGCTATTAAAGCTGGCGACTGTGATGTTGTTGTTGCAGGTGGTATGGAAAGCATGAGCAATGCTCCCTTTGCTACTAACAGCAAGGCTAGATGGGGCTTACGTATGGGCGATAGCAAATTAGTAGACGTTATGATTAAAGACGGTCTCTGGGATGCTTTCAATGACTACCATATGGGTATCACTGCTGAAAACGTTGCTGAAAAGTACAATGTAACTCGTCAAGATCAAGACGAGGTTGCTTTAGCTTCTCAACAAAAGGCTGTTGCAGCTATTAAGGCTGGTGCCTTTAAAGATGAAATCGTGCCTGTAACCATTAAAACTAAAAAGGGTGAAGTAGTATTTGATACTGACGAATATCCTAAAGAGAATGCTTCTGCTGAAGGCTTAGCTAAATTAAAGCCTGCTTTCAAAAAGGATGGCACTGTTACCGCTGGTAATGCTTCCGGCATTAACGATGGTGCTGCTGCTTTAGTTCTTATGTCTGCTGAAAAGGCTGCTGAACTAGGCTTAAAGCCATTAGCTAAGATCGTTTCCTATGCTTCTGCAGGTGTTGATCCTTCTCTTATGGGTACCGGTCCTATTCCTTCCAGCCAAAAGGCTTTGGCTAAGGCTGGCCTAACCATTAAGGATATGGATTTAGTAGAAGCTAATGAAGCCTTTGCAGCACAATTTGTTGCTTGCGGTAGAGAATTAGGCTTTGATTTAAGCAAGGTTAACGTAAATGGCGGCGCTATTGCTTTAGGTCATCCCATTGGTGCTTCCGGCGCGCGTATTCTAGTAACCTTAGTACATGCTTTAAAGGCTCGTGGCTTAAAGAAGGGTTTAGCTACACTGTGCATCGGTGGCGGTCAAGGAACTGCTACTATTATTGAAATGCTTTAAGCGTCAAAGCCCCCTAGGGTTAACTGACGACTAAATAAAACAATATTATTAAAGAGAAGAGAGGGTTTTATTTATGGATTTTAAGTTGACTGAAGACCAAGAAATGATTAGACAAATGGCACAAGATTTTGCTGAAAAGAAATTAGCAGGCTCCATCATGGAAAGAGACGAAAATCATGTTTTTGATCGTGGTTTAGTTAATGAAATGGCTGAAGCAGGATTTTTCGGTATTTGCTTCCCTGAAGAATACGGCGGATTAGGCTTAGATGTTCTAAGCTATATCTTAGCAGTAGAAGAATTGTCTAAGATTGATGATGGTATGGGTATTACTCTTTCCGCTTGTGTTTCCCTCTGTGCAACACCTATTTTCATGTATGGTACAGAAGAACAAAAACAAAAATACTTAAGACCTATTTGTGAAGGCGAAAAGTTAGGTGCTTTTGGTTTAACTGAACCTTCTGCAGGTACTGATGCTGCTGGTCAAAAGACCACCGCAGTTTTGCAAGGTGATCATTATCTAATTAATGGTAGCAAAATATTCATCACTAACGGTGAAGAAGCTGAAACCTATGTAATCTTTGCTATGACTGATAAGAGCAAGGGTAACCATGGTATCTCTGCTTTCATCATTGAAAAGGGTATGGAAGGCTTCAAGTTTGGTAAGAAGGAAAGCAAGATGGGCGGTCATACCTCCATTACTGTTGAATTGGTATTTGAAGACTTAAAGGTTCCTAAAGAAAACTTACTTGGCCAAGAAGGCGAAGGCTTCAAGATTGCTATGAACACCTTGGATGGTGGTCGTATCGGTGTAGCAGCTCAAGCCTTGGGTATTGCTGAAGGTGCTTTGGGTCATGCTGTGAAGTATTCCTTAGAGCGTGAGCAATTTGGCAAGCCTATCGGCTACCAACAAGCTATGGGCTTCAAGATGGCTGACATGGCTATGAAGACTGAGGCTGCTAAGTATTTGGTATATCATGCTGCCTTCTTAAAGGATCAACATGAACCATATGCTAAGGCTGCTGCTATGGCTAAGGCTTTTGCTTCTGATGCTGCTATGAATGTTACCACTGAGGCTGTTCAGGTTTATGGCGGTTATGGTTATACCGTAGAATATCCTGTAGAGCGCTTAATGCGTAATGCTAAGATTACCCAAATTTACGAAGGTACTAACGAAGTACAACGTATGGTAATCGCTGGTGCTTTATTAAAAGAAGCTAAGAAATAAGAACTATCCCTTAAGTAAAATTAACTCAAAGGAGAGTGTAGATATGGAATTTAAGAAAATACTGGTAATTGGTACCGGCCAAATGGGTAGCGGTATTGCTCAAGTATTTGCTCAAAATGGTATGCAGGTTGCTCTTCGTGGTAGCAGTCAACGTTCTGTGGATGCTGGCGTAAAGTCTATCACTAAGAATCTAGAACGCAGCGTAGCTAAGGGCAAACTTACTGAAGAAGCAAAGAATGCTATTTTAGCTAACGTAACAGGTGTTATTGAATTAAACAAGGAAACCTGTGATGTTGATTTAGTCGTTGAATCCACTACTGAGGACCTAAAGAAGAAGGAAGAAATCTTCGCAGTGTTGGCAGAAGCTTGTCCTGAAAAGACTATCTTCTCCAGCAACACATCTTCTTTATCCGTAACCTTAATTGGTTCTGTATCCAAGCGTCCTGATAAGTTCGTAGGAATGCATTTCTTCAACCCAGCTCCTGTTATGAAGTTGGTTGAGGTTGTTAAGGGCCTAGGCACTTCTGATGAAGTGTTCGAAGCTATTTACAAGCTAGCTGCTGACTTAGGCAAGAGCCCTGTAAAGGTTAACGATGCTTCCGGTTTCGTAGGCAACAGAGTTATGATTCCTATGATTAATGAAGCTATCTACACCTTAATGGAGGGTGTTGCTTCTGCTGAAGATATCGATAACGTAGCTAAGCTAGGCTTTGCTCATCCTATGGGACCCTTGGCTTTGTCCGATCTTATCGGTAACGATACAGTTTTAGCTATTATGAACGTTTTGTATGATGGCTTTGGCGATCCTAAATATCGTCCCTGCCCCTTGTTAAAGAGAATGGTTGATGCTGGCTACCTAGGCCGCAAGAGCGGTAAGGGCTTCTTTGACTATAGCAAATAAGAAAGCAGGTAACTTATGAGCGAGTACAAAAATGTCTTAGTAGCAACAAAGGACGGTATTACCACCGTTACTATTAATAGACCTAAAGCCATGAATGCGTTGGATAAGGAAACTCTCCTAGAGCTAGATGGGTTAATGACCACACTAGCAGGAGATAAGGCTACCAAGGCAGTAATTATCACCGGTGCCGGTGATAAGGCTTTTGTAGCAGGCGCCGACTTAGGAGCTATGAGCACGATGACAGCTTTGGAGGGTAGAGACTTTGGTAATCTGGGCCATAAGGTTTTTGATGCCATCGAAAATTTACCTCAGGTTGTTATTGCAGCTGTTAATGGCTATGCCTTGGGCGGTGGTTGTGAGCTAGCTATGGCTTGTGATATTCGTATTGCTTCAACTGCTGCGAAGTTTGGTCAACCGGAAGTTACCTATGGTATCATTCCTGGTTTTGGCGGAACTCAGAGACTACCTCGTTTGGTGGGCAAGGGTATTGCTAAGCAATATCTTTACACCGGCGACATGTTTGGTGCAGAAGAGGCTTATCGTATTGGTCTGGTTAATGTGGTAACTTCTCCTGAAGAATTAATTCCTCAGGCAGAGGCTATGCTAGCTAAAATTTTAAAGAAATCCCCCTTAGCTATTGCTTCCGTAAAGGACGTAGTTAATAAAGGAATGGAAATGGATCAGAGCTCTGCTATGAGTTATGAGGCTCAGGCCTTTGGCGTATGCTTTGCTACAGCTGATCAAAAGGAAGGTATGGCGGCCTTTTTAGAACGCCGTAAGCCTGAATTCAAGTAGGTACAAAGGTGGTGGATTTTATCCGCCACCTTTTTTTCACATTTATTGTGAGAAAATTTGCTTTTTTTAGTAGATATGGTAGAATAAAGAAGAAGTGAAAACAAAATATTTTTTTATCCGAATGGGTGTCGTGCTGGGAGGCATGGACATTTGTTTTTTTATGATTGGATAAAGAAAGGATGTGGTTGTTGATGAGTAGAGCGTTAATCATTGGTTGTGGAGGGGTAGCTCAGGTAGCAATTCACAAGTGCTGTCAAAACAGTAGCGTTTTTACAGATA
>CAZTGQ010000008.1:0-450 GCA_964613345.1 uncultured Acidaminococcales bacterium
AACTACCTGAGCTTTCCACTCCTGCGGATGCTACGCCGGAAACAATAATTAAAGAAAATGGTGTGGCCTATCGTGTTGATGTGGTTAATGGGCAAAAAACAGGATTCTTTTTGGATCAAAAATATAATAGATTGGCTATTCGCAAAATTGCTCGGGGAAGAAACGTCTTGGACTGCTTTACTCACACAGGTGCTTTTGCCTTAAATGCCGCTTTAGGCGGGGCAGCAAGGGTTACAGCGGTGGATATTTCTCAAGAGGCTATTACCAATACTGAATATAATATTGGCTTAAATGGTTTGGAGGATAAGGTTAAGACCTTAAAGGCTAATGTCTTTGAGCTTCTTTCTGCTCTGGCGGAGGCTAAGGACCATAGCTATGATTTTATTATTTTGGATCCACCTGCATTTACTAAATCAAGTCATACCATTAAAAGTGCTCTAAGAGGCTACA